>JAFAFN010000342.1 GCA_023423475.1 Actinomycetes bacterium
CAGGATGAAGACGCCGGCGCCGACGAGCAGCGAGACCAGCAGGTTCGCGTCGTCCCGGCCGAACCAGGACGTGCACAACAGGCTGGCGACGAACGAGGCGATCGCCACACGCAGCGGCTCCGACGGCTGCCCACCGTCGCCCTTGATCAGGACCCGATCGTGGTCGTCAGGCACGAAGAGCCAGGCGCCGACGTAGATGATGACGCCGAGACCTCCGACGAACGAGGTGAGCACGAACAGCACGCGAGCGACGTTGCGGGACACGCCGAGGTAGCGGGCCGCCGCACCGCTCACGCCGCCCAGCAGACGGTCCGACGTGGACCGTCGGGGAGGAGTCGCTGCGGCGGGATCCGTCGAAGGGGGTGGCGCGATGTGCATGGGTCCAGTCTGAGCGGTCGCTCGACACGGGACCATCGGGGGTCACCCTGGTCGACCCCTGAGATGCCCCGAGGGGTCCCGGACGGATCTCAGGGTCCTTCCCGATCGCCCCGGGGGTGGTCGGTGGGCGATCATCGATGCATCGCCTTCTCCCTGCCGACCCTCGACGACCTGCCGGACCCGACCGCATCGCAGCCGATGCTGGCCGGTGTCGCGCTCTCGGTCGCGCGCACGTTCCGTGTGCCGGTGCTGGCGGTCAGGGCGGCGTTCGTCGCGACGACCTTCGCCGCTGGTGCAGGGGCAGTCCTCTACCTGGCCATCTGGTTGCTCGCGGTGCGTCCGGCCGAGCTGCGCGGTGCCCCCACGCGCACTCGCTCCATCCCCGGTGCTCGGGACCGGCGGGCGGTCGGCGTCGCCCTGCTCGCCGTCGCCGTCATGGTGTTCGTCGTGGGGCTCGGGTGGCTCGACGCCAGCGTGGCGTGGGCGGTGTCGTTCGTGTGCACCGGCGTGGTGGTGTCCTGGGGCGGGCGCCCCGGCCGCGCCGAGATCGGGCGGCAGCTGACCGGCGCCGGGCTGGTGGTCGTGGGCCTGCTCATCGTGGTCGGCGGTCGGCTGTCGTGGTCGTTGCTCGTCGACGGCGCCGTCGTCGGCGCGGTGGTGCTGCTGGGCACGGCGATCGTGCTCGGCCCGTGGATGCTCCGCACGAGCGACGCGGCGCTCTCCGAGCGACGTGAGCGGGTCCGCTCCGAGGAGCGAGAAGCCGTCGCCGCCCACCTGCACGACTCGGTGCTGCAGACCCTGACGCTGATCCAGCGACGGGCCGGCGAACCCGACGCGGACCCGCGGGTGATCGGTGCGTTGGCCCGACGCCAGGAGCGTGAGCTGCGCCGCTGGCTCTACGGCCAAGGTGATGCGTGGCTGCCGGGGCTCCAGCTGAAGGACGCACTCGAGTCGACCGCCGCGGACGTCGAGGACCTGCACGGCATCTCGGTCGAGCTCGTCGTCGTGGGCGACGTGGAGCTCGACGACGCCACCCGGGCGCTGGTCGCCGCGTCCAGGGAGGCGATCGTGAACGCCGCTAAGTTCTCGGGCTGTTCCTCGGTGTCGGTCTACGCCGAGGTCACCGACCGGGGCGCCGCGGTCTACGTGCGCGACCGGGGCGACGGGTTCGACCTGGCGTCGGTGCCCGCCGACCGGCGGGGCATCCGTGACTCGATCGTCGCGAGGATGCACGCCGTGGGCGGCCGGGCGGTCGTGCAGTCGACACCCGGCGTCGGCACCGAGGTCGAGCTCGGCCTGGAACGAGCGCTGCCAGGAGGCAACAGCTGATGACCACTCCCCCGGCCGGTGTTCCTGCCGCCCCCGTGCGCGTCGTCGTGGTCGACGACCACGCGTTGTTCCGCGCCGGGGTGATCGCCGAGCTCGGCGACCGGGTCGATGTCGTCGGCGAGGCCGCGGACGTCGACGGCGCCGTCGCGGTCATCTCGCAGACCGACCCCCAGGTGGTGCTGCTCGACGTGCACCTTCCCGGCGGCGACGGGCACGCGGTGATCGCCGGCGTGCACCCCGATCAGCCGGACGTCCGATTCCTCGCACTGTCGGTGTCGGACGAACCCGACGACGTCATCTCGCTCGTGCGTGCGGGTGCCAGGGGCTACGTCACGAAGCACATCTCGGGCGACGAGCTCGTCGACGCGGTGCGGCGGGTGGCCGACGGCGACGCCGTCTTCTCGCCCCGGCTCGCGGGATTCGTGCTCGACGCCTTCTCCGGCACGATCGAGACGCCGGCGGACCCCGAGCTCGACCAGCTCACCCCGCGCGAGCACGAGGTGATGAGGTTCCTGGCCCGCGGGTACGCCTACAAGGAGATCGCGGCGTCGCTACACATCTCGGTGAAGACCGTCGAGACCCACGCCTCGTCGGTGCTGCGCAAGCTCCAGCTCAGTTCGCGACACGAGCTCACACGATGGGCGACGGATCGCCGCATCGTGTGAGCTCGGGGTCGCGATCTTCGACGAGATCGATCGAGGTGGTGAGGGTCAGTTGCCCGAGTCGGGCACGACCTCACGGCGACGCTGGATGACCTCGTCGATGATGCCGTACTCCTGGGCCTGCTCGGCGGTGAACCAGCGGTCGCGGTCGGAGTCGAGGTTGATCTGCTCCGGAGTCTGACCGGTGTGCTCGGCGATGCGCTCGGCGAGCAGCCGCTTGATGTACTTGAGCTGCTCGGCCTGGATCGCGATGTCGGTCGCCTGACCCTGGAGGCCCGCCGAGGGCTGGTGCATCATGATGCGGGCGTGGGGCAGGGCGAAGCGCTTGCCGGGTGCGCCGGCGGCCAGCAGGAACTGGCCCATGGACGCGGCGAGACCCATGCAGATGGTGCCGACGTCGGGCGCCACGAACTGCGTCGTGTCGTAGATGGCCATGCCGGCGGTGACCGAACCGCCGGGCGAGTTGATGTAGAGCCAGATGTCCTTCTCGCCGTCCTCGGCGTCGAGGTAGAGCAGCTGGGCGGTGAGGAAGTTGGCGACCTCGTCGTTGACCTCGGAGCCGAGGTACACGATGCGGTTCCGGAGCAGCCGGGCGTAGATGTCGGCGGAGGGCTCCATGCCGGAGCCGCTCGGCCCGGCGGCCATGGGGCCTGCAGCGGACATGGTGGCGGAGAGGATCGGCGGAATGCCGGGGATGTCGAGCTTCTGCATAGGAGCGTCAGGCTACTGCGGCGCGACGACAACCACGTGCCGCCCTGCATGCAGGCGCGACCTACGCT
>JAFAFN010000344.1 GCA_023423475.1 Actinomycetes bacterium
ACGGCCTGCTCCGACTCGGAGGGGAGATCTGGCGATGACCGCGCCCACCGATCCACGCGAACCCCGGTCCCGCCGATCGGGGCGCACCCCGCTCCCGCCCACCGACATGGACAGCTTCGGACTGCCGAGCTACACCGACCCCGACTACGACGCCCCGGACATCGACGACGAGCCCGACGACGACCGCGACTTCACCGCCGAGCACGTCGGACTGGTCGTGCCGCCCGTCGAGCAGGCCGCCTCCCGACACCTGAAGCGACTCGTCGCGGCCTGGGGCACCCTGTCGGATCTGTCCTTCAGCGACCTGCTGCTGTACGTGCCGGTGGCGTCGCCGGACGGGGTGGGGGAGCGGTTCCTCGTCGTCAACCAGATGCGCCCGAACACCGGTCAGACGCTGTTCCTCGACGACGTCGTCGGCAGGGCGATGGACGCCACGCAGCGCCCGGTGGTCGCGCAGGCTGCGGCGACGGGTGAGATCGTCGAGACCGTGGTCGAGTCCGCATGGCTCGGCGAGCGCATCAGGGTCACCGCGATCCCCGTCCGCCACCAGGACCAGGTGGTCGCGGTCGTCGCCCGCGAATCGGCGCTGTCGATGACCCGCCAGCGCGGCGTGCTGGAGCGTGTGTACCTCGAGGTCTTCGACCGCCTCGCACGCATGGTCGCCGCCGGCGAGTTCCCGTTCCACGAGGAAGAGGTCCTCCCGGCCGGCGGTCCCCGTGTCGGCGATGGCGTGATCCTGCTCGACGACCAGGGCCGCGTCGTGTTCACCTCACCCAACGCCATCTCGGCACTGCGTCGCCTCGGGGTCACCGGACGTGTCCAGGGCCAGAACCTGACCGACCTCGGCGCCGAGTCCGCCGCGACCTACCGGGCGTTCTTCACCGCGCACCCTGCCGCCGAAGAGGTCGAGCGCGACGACGCCTGCATCATCCTGCGCTGTATCCCGCTGCTCGACGACGGACGGGTCGACGGCGCGGTCGTGCTGCTGCGCGACATCTCCGAGCTCCGCAGCCGGGACCGGATGCTCGTGTCCAAGGACGCGACCATCAAGGAGATCCACCACCGGGTCAAGAACAACCTCCAGACGATCTCGTCGCTGTTGCGGCTCCAGGGTCGACGGCTGACCGAGCCGTCCGCGAAGACCGCGATCGAGGAGTCGGTGCGGCGCATCCGGTCGATCGCGCTGGTGCACGAGACGCTCTCACGCGAGGACGGCGACGACGTCGACTTCGGCGAGGTCGTGCGCCCGCTGGTCCGCATGGTCGAAGAGGGCCTGACGTCGCCGGACCGACCCGTGCACTTCTCGATCTCCGGCGACCCGGGCAAGCTGCCGTCGCCCGCTGCGACCTCGCTCGCGGTGATCCTGACCGAACTGCTGCAGAACGTGGTCGACCACGCGTACCCGACGGGCACCCTCGGCACCGACGAGCGGGCGCAGGTGGGCATCGAGCTGTCCCAGCGTGCCGGGACGTTGCGCATCGCGGTCGTCGACGACGGCATCGGCATCCGCGAGGAGTTCGACCCCGCGTCGACGTCGAGCCTCGGCCTCTCGATCGTGCGCGGCCTGGTCGCGGAGCTGGACGGGACCATCACGTTCGCCCCTGCGGTCAGCGACGAGGAGCTCTCCCGCGAGCGGCCGGTGCCCCGGGCCCACTCACGCTCGGGCACCCGGGTGGACCTGACCATCCCCGTGGTGCGCGCACCGGAGCCCGACGCGAAACGGCCTCCCGGTGCGGGAGGCCGTTCGGTAGGTCTGTGAGCAGGTCGGTCGCTCGGACCTGACCCTGCGGTGTTCGACTGCTCTTCAGGACGCAGCGGCAGCAGCACGACGCTGCTGTGCGACCCATGCACGACGGAGCTTGCGACGCTCCTCCTCGGAGGTGCCACCCCAGACGCCGGAGTCCTGGTTGGTGGTGAGCGCGAACTCGAGGCACGGAGCCTTGGCCTCGCAGGAGTCGCACACGGCCTTGGCCGCTGCGATCTGCTCGAGCGCCGGACCGGTGGTGCCGACCGGGAAGAACAGGTCCGGATCGGTGTCACGACACGACGAGTTCTCTCGCCAGGTGTCGGTCGCTGTGTTCAGGCTTCGGCTCGAGGTCAGCGCCACGGTTCCTCCGTAGAGTGGGGGACGCGCAACTCGCGGCGTCCGATGCATGTGCATGGTGAATGTGAAAGCAGCGTTCGGAGACGTAGGTTTCCCGCCTGGTTCCGGGTCCGACCTCGTCAGCTGCGCTGCTCGATCAGGTGGAGAGCCGGAACGCTCTCTGGCTGGGAACTTGTGAATCCGTGAACAAAGTCCAAAGTACTGCCGACCACTGATCGTGTAAAGGAAAAGTTTCGGGAAGATGTCCAGACTGCGAAAGCCGAACATCGTCGCCCACCGAGGCGCTTCCGCCGCCCAGCCGGAGAACACCGTCGTGGCGTGCCAGGGGGCGCTCGCCGACGGCGCCGACTGGGTCGAGCTCGACGTCCGCACGAGTGCGGACGGGCAGCTGGTCGTGCACCACGATCCCTTCTATTCCAACGGTTCCGGGGTCGCGAGCACACCGGCGGGGGAGCGGCCGGATGGCGTGCCGCTCCTGCACGAGGCTCTCGACGCGTGCGCCGGGATGGGGGTCAACGTCGAGATCAAGAACAGTCCGGGCGACCTCGGCGGCGACGATGTGACCCATGGCCTCGAGATCGCCGAGCTCGTGGTGTCATCGGTCACTCAGCGTGGTGCGGGCCAGGCGATCGAGGTCTCGTGCTTCGACGAGCCGACGCTGGCCAGGGTCAAGGCGCTCGCGCCGGAACTCCCGACCGCGCAGCTGCTGTTCGACCTGGCGGTCGACCCCCAGGCGGTGGAGCGCGCGGCCGAGGCGGGTCACGGGGCGATCAACCCGTGGGACCCCTTCGTCGACGAGGCGCTGATGGAGCGCTGCGAGGCGCTCGGGCTCGAGGTCAACCCGTGGACCGTCGACGACCTCGACCGCATCCGGGCGCTCGCCGCGCTCGGGGTGACCGGCATCATCACCAACACCCCCGCCGCCGCACGGGCCGCCCTCGACTGACACGGGTCGCCGCGCAGGCGACTCACTCCGGCAGCGGGACCACCACGTCGAGCGCATCGGGCAGGTGGCGCACGGCGAGCCGGTCCTCGGGCGCCATGAGGGCGCCGTCGACCTGGTGCAGCAGGACCGGCGGCCTGGTGTCGCCAAGCCCGCGGAGCTCGACGTGCTCGACGCCGGAACGGATGCGGAGCCACGGTCGCTCCCGCAGCCCTCGCCGGTTGCGGAGCGCGTCGAGGAGCAGGGCGAGGAAGCGCCGCGGCGTCATGGAGCTCAGCACCACGACGGTCAACGGACCCTGCAGCGACGTCGACGGCGCAACGGTGAACGGTCGGCGCCCGACGAAGGTGTACGGATCGCTGTTCATGACGATGGCGAAGTAGCCCTCGGGCAGCGTTTCGCCGTCGTCGAAGACCACTCGGAAGTGCGGGTGCCGTCGGTCGTAGCCGCCGAAGAACGTGCGGATGCCGGCGTAGACGAAGAGCCCGTGGCCGATGCGGCGCTTCCAGCGTGCGTGGCGCTCGACGACGGACACCAGCGCGGCGTCCCAGCCGATGCCGCAGTGGAACAGCACCACCCGTCCGTTGACCGAGCCGACGCCGATGCGCTCGACCGATCCCGCCTCGATCGACTCGAGCAGCGAGTGCGTCGCCCGCTCGAGGCGGTGCGGCACGCCGATGCTCCGTGCGAACACGTTGGTCCCGCCGCCCGGCAACGGGGCGAGCCATGGCGACGGAGCTTCGGATCCCGCAGGGTCAGCGCTCCTCCGGGCGATGATCCCCGCCGCGACCTCGTTGAGGGTGCCGTCCCCCGAGAGGACCACGACACCGTCGAACCCGTCGGCCGCCGCGGCGATCTCGGTCGCGTGGCCACGGTGCCCGGTCGTCGCGACCGTGACGTCGTGGACTGCCGAGAGCAGCTCCACGACCGTCGCGAGTCGCCGCTCGGTGACGTTCGTCGCCTGCGGGTTGACGATGAGCAGCAGTCGCACGGTCCCGAGTGTCCCAGCCGATCGCTGCGACGAGAAATTCGGAGGATTTCTCGGGCCGAGGTTTGTTACCCGCAGGTAATCGCGGCAAACTCCCCGGCATGAATGTCGTCGTTTGCGTGAAGCAGATCCCGGACCCGGCCGACCCGGGTGCGTTGGATCCCAATACCAAGACCCTCAAGCGTGACGGGAAGCTCATCCTGGACGAGTCCGACAGCTACGGCGTCGAGATGGCGCTCCAGCTCGTCGACACCGCCGGTGGCGGCGAGGTGACCCTCGTCTCGATGGCCCCCAACAACGAGGTCAGCGGACTCCGTACCGCCCTCGCCATGGGTGCAGCCAAGGCCGTGCTCGTCAGCGACGATGCGCTCGCCGGCACCGACGCCCTGGGCACCTCGAAGGTGCTCGCCAAGGCGATCGAGCGTGCGGGTGAGGCCGATCTGATCCTCGCCGCGACCGAGTCGTCCGACGGCTACACGGGCGTCGTGCCCGAGCAGATCGCCGAGCTCCTCTCGCTGCCGTCGGTCACCTTCGCCAAGGAGATCGTCATCGACGGCTCCACGGTCAAGGTCCAGCGCCAGACCGAGGCCGGCTACGACGAGGTCGAGAGCCCGCTGCCCGCAGTGGTCTCCGTGACCGCTGGTGTGGTCGAGCCCCGCTACCCGTCCTTCAAGGGCATCATGGCGGCCAAGTCCAAGCCCGTCGACGAGGTCACCCTCGCCGATCTCGGCATCGATCCCTCCTCCGTCGGCTGGGCCGGCGGTGGTCAGGAGATCGTCGAGGTCGCACAGGCCGAGGCCCGCGAGGCCGGCACGATCATCGAGGACGACGGCGAGAGCTTCGGCAAGATCGTCGACTTCCTCGCCGAGCTCAAGGTCATCTGAGCCGACCACCGAGAACGAAGGAGCATCACATGGGTATTTCCAAGATCTGGGTGTTCGGCGAAGCCACTGACGGCAAGCTGACCAACACCACCCTCGAGATCCTGGCCAAGGCACGCGAGCTCGCCGACACCGTCGAGGTCGTCACGGCCGCCGGTGGCGACGTCGCCACCGAAGCCGGTGCCAACGGGGCCACCAAGGTCCTCACCGTCGCCGCCGAGGGCAAGCTGCTCGGCGCACCGGTCGCGGGTGCGATCGCCGCCGCGATCGAGGCCGGCAACGGTCCCGACGCCATCCTGCTGGCCACCAGCTACGACGGCCGCGATGTCGCCGGCCGCCTGTCGGTCAAGGCCGACGCACCGGTCATCACCAACGTCGTGAACCTCGTCGAGCGTGACGGCGCCCTCGCCGGTGTCGAGCCGATCTTTGGCGGCACCACCGACGTGGTCACCAAGTTCACGACCGACAAGGTCGGCATCTTCCTGATCCGTCCGAAGTCGTTCGCGGCCGAGGAGACCGGTGGCGCTGCCGCCGGCGTCGAGGAGCTCGCCGTGCCCGACCTGGGTGCCACCGGCGCCCCGACGGTCACCAACCGCTTCGTCGAGGAGAAGACCGGCCCGAGCCTCGACGACGCAGCTGTCGTCGTCGCCGGTGGTCGTGGTCTGGGCGAGAAGGACAACTTCCAGCTCGTCGAGGACCTCGCCAAGCTGCTCAGCGATGCCCCGGGTGCGTCCCGTGCCATCGTGGACGCCGGCTGGGTGCCCTACTCGTACCAGGTCGGTCAGACCGGCAAGGTCGTGAAGCCGACGGTCTACATCGCAGCGGGCATCTCCGGTGCGACGCAGCACCTGGTGGGCATGAAGGGCTCCAAGAACATCATCGCCATCAACAAGGACCCCGAGGCCCCGATCTTCTCGGTGGCCGACCTGGGCATCGTCGGTGACGTGCACAAGGTCATGCCGAAGCTCATCGAGGCCCTCCAGGCCCGCTGATCTTCCGCTGCTCCGGCAGCACCTGTTCCGAACGACGGCCCCCGGCGCACGCCGGGGGCCGTCGTCGTTCCCGGATCCGCGACACCCGAAGGGTGCCGCGGGACGGCCGTTCCAGGCAGCGTCCCACGGCACATTTCGGTGTCGGGTGAGGCGGGTCAGCGCTCGCCGAGCAGCGACTCGAGTCGACCGAGCGCGCGGTGCAGGCGGGACTTCACCGTGCCGGCCGGGGTACTGACGATCGTGGCGATCTCGGGCACCGTGTGGTCGAGGTAGTAGCGCAGCACGACCAGCTCTCGCAGCTCCGGTTCGAGCTGCTGGAGCGCGTCGACGAGGTAGTCGCCGCCGACCGGCTCCTCCCTGGTGCGCATCCTCCGCAGCGCACGGTCGCGCACCGATCGGCGCCGCCCGATGTCTCGGCAGCGGTTGACCGCCACGGTGCGCACGAAGCCCTCCGGGTTGTCGATCGAACCCCAGCGCACCAGCAGCTCGGTGAACGCCTCCTGCGCGACCTCCTCGGCCTCGCCGGTGCGGCCCAGCATCAGATAGGCCATGCGCACGACCTGCGGGTGCTCACGTTCGAAGAGCAGCCCAAAGGTCACGGCGGTGGTGTCCTCGGCGCCGTCGTCGCGTCGGGTCAGGACCAGTCGGGGCAGCGCCGGCTCACCGACCACGCCGCTCATCCCTCGCCCCTGTCGACCGCGCCCAGATCGACCGCTCCGCCGGCGATGGAGGTCGTGGTCTCGGCACGTCCTCCAGCGTCGATGCCGATCGTGGTCGTCGTTCGCTCGCCGTACTCGTCGATCCCGACGACGGTGGTCGTGGTGGTGCTCACCGCGTTCGGCGTGCCCCGACCGGCGATCAGATAGTCCGCCGCGTGGACCTGTTGGATGGAGACGTACTCCATCTGCGCGGTGTCGACCGCGAGCGAGCCCTTCCTCAGGGGCATCCCGTCGCTCGGGCGGTAGACCACGAAGCTGTCCGCCTCTTGCGAACTCAGCGTCACGGTGGCGCCGCCATCGGCGACGCCCGCATCGCCGGGGCCGCCGATGACGCCGGGCATCTCACCGAGCGATTTCGCCACGGCGGCGGCGCGTTCGGGGCCGAGGATGCCCGTCGCGATGAGCTCCATCATCCCTCTCACCTGGGCATCGTCGCCGAAAGCCACCGGTCCGGTCGGTATCTGGGTCCGGAAGCCGTAACCCGTCGCAGCGAGTGCCGCTGCCAGCTCCCGCGGAGGGGCGAACCGGTTGGCGTCGATCGCAGCCAGCACCGCTTCGCTGTCGAACGGCTCTGATGGCGAGAGCGCGCCGAGCTCGTCCAGCGGCCCATTCGCGAAGTGCACACTGTCGCCGGTGAAGAGCATCGCCCATTCGCCGCCCATCTTCGGGTCCTCGGCGATCATCTCGGCCGTCGCGTTCGGGTACCGGTAGATCACCAGGGTGGCATCAGCGGGTCCGGAGGGAACTGGTGCCGCCGTCGTGGCTGTACTGCCCTCCGCTGGGCCCGCGGTCACGCCGGTCGACGGGTCGTCGCCCGTCACCACCGCCACGCCGACGGCGATGACCGCCACCGCTGCGGCGCTGCCAAGCAGCACACCGGTCCGTGAACGGCGGCGACGAGCGGTGGCTCGGGCCCGGACCGCGACGAGCGCGTCGGGGTCGGGCGTGGCCGCGGCTGCGCTGCGGCGGAGCCGGTCGGGGAGCGAGCGTTCGAGCGCCGATGGTGGGAGTTCGTCGATCTGGTTCATGCTTCCATGACGAAGCAGCGGCCCGGATCGTTCTCACGAGTTCGGATCTCGTCGCGGATCCGTAGCCTGGACCGGTGACCGACATCATCGACGACCGCCTCATCGGCGCGCTGCACCTGCGCGCGCTCGACCGGTCTGGCTTCGACCACGATCCGGCGCTCGAGCACGTCGCCTTCCAGGCCGGGACGCTGGATGCCCTGATGGCGGGTGGCTACGACGGTGACGCGACCATCGGTGAGCTGCTGGCG
>JAFAFN010000034.1 GCA_023423475.1 Actinomycetes bacterium
GCGGCGGACGGAACCACCGCGGCAACCTGTCGGACTGGATCCTGATCAAGGACAACCACCTCGGTGGCATCTCGATCACCGAGGCGGTCGTTCGGGCGAGGGACCTCTGGCCCGCCCGCACCGTCCACATCGAGGCCGACTCGATCGACCAGTGCGTCGAGGCGCTCGACGCGGGCGCCGACGCGATCCTGCTCGACAACATGAGCCCGGAAGAGGTGCAGGCCTGCGTCGCCGCGGCCGAGGTGCGACAGGGCGGTCAGGTGCGTCGCACGCTGCTCGAGGTCTCGGGCGAGATCAACCTGGACACGATCGGCGAGTACGCCGGCACGGGGATCGACATGATCTCGGTGGGTCGACTGACCAAGTCGGCCGTCGCGCTCGACATCGGACTCGACCTGGCCTGACCGGCGCGTGCATCATTGCGGGGCAGATCCGCGAGGGCACGACCGATCCGGCGAGCCACTTCAGCGGACCCGAAAGCCCGAGGAGGCGCCATGCTGCTGGTCATCGACGTCGGCAACACCCAGACCGTCGTCGGCCTCTACGACTCCGGTGACCGCAGCCATCAGCTGCTCGACCACTGGAGGATGGCCACGAGGGCGGAGCGGACGAGCGACGAGCTCGCCTTGTTCATCCGCCACCTGCTCGCGACCCGCGGACTCGACCTGTCGAAGGACATCCGGGGTGTGGCGGTCTCCTCCGGCGTGCCGAGCCTGACCTACGAGCTGCGGCGCATGTGCGAGCGCTACCTCGACACCGAGCCCGTCATCCTCGGCACCGGGGTCAAGACCGGCATGCCGGTGCTCTACGACAACCCGCGAGAGGTCGGTGCGGATCGCATCGCCAACGCGGTCGGCGCGTACGACCTCTACGGCGGGCCGACGATCGTCGTCGACTTCGGGACGGCGACCACCTTCGACGTCATCTCCGCCAAGGGCGAGTACCTGGGCGGCGCGATCTTCCCCGGGATCGAGATCTCGATGGACGCGCTCTTCGGTCGTGCCGCAGCATTGCGACGGGTCGAGCTGACCGAGCCCCGCAGCGTGATCGGCAAGACCACCATGGAGTCGGTGCAGTCCGGAGCGGTCTACGGCTACTCCGCGATGGTCGACGGCATGTGCGACAGGATCGAGGACGTGATCGGGGAGTCGACCATCATCGCCACCGGCGGGCTGGCGACGCTGATCGCTCCGATCGCCGACTCGATCGAACACGAGGAGCCCTGGTTGACCCTCCACGGCCTCCGCCTGATCTGGGAGAAGAACCAGGCCTCATGAGCGCCGACGAGCAGCAGGACCCCACCGACGAGGGTCGGCCCTCTCCCGACGTCGACCGAGCAGGTGGGTTCGACCAGCCCTACACCTACGACGTCGACACGACCGCGGCCGAGCTCGTCGAGCAGTACGGCGAGCTCGAGCCGGGCACCGAGACCGGCGTGCGCGTCAGCGTGGCCGGGCGACTGATGCTGCGCCGTGTGCAGGGGAAGCTCGCCTTCGGCACCCTCGCCGATGCGAGCGGTCGGGTGCAGCTCTTCGCTCCCTCGGCGAGCACCCCGGACTTCGAGCAGTTCACCGAGCTCAACCTCGGCGACTGGATCGGCGTGGCGGGCGAGGTCATGACGACACGTCGCGGTGAGCTGTCGGTGCGCGTCGACGCCTGGACCCTGCTGGCGCCGACGCGCCGGTCCTTCCCCGACAAGTGGCACGGCATCACCGACACCGACACCCGCTATCGCCAGCGCTACGTCGACCTGTGGGTGACCGACGAGGCGCGCCGCGCCTTCCAGCTGCGGTCGCGGATGATGTCGTTCACCCGGCGCTTCCTCGAGGACCGCGGCTACCTCGAGGTCGAGACGCCCGTGTTCCACCCCATCCCCGGTGGCGCGCTCGCCCGGCCGTTCGTGACGCACCACAACGCGCTCGACCAGGAGATGTTCCTGCGCATCGCGCCCGAGCTCTACCTGAAGCGACTCGTCGTCGGTGGTTTCGAGAAGGTCTTCGAGATCGCCCGCGTGTTCCGCAACGAGGGCACGTCGAACCGGCACAACCCCGAGTTCACGATGCTCGAGGCGTACGAGGCCTACGGCGACTACCACGTGCACATGGACCTCACCGAGCAGCTCGTGTCGGGTCTGGCCGAGGAGCTGTGCGGTTCGACGACCATCACCTTCGACGGCCGCGACGTCGACCTGAGCACCCCGTGGCGACGGGCGACGATGGCCGACCTCACATCGGAGCAGGTCGGCGAGCCGATCAGCATCGACACGCCGGTCGAGCGTCTGCGTCAGCTGTGCGACGACCACGACGTGCCGTGGAAGGACAGCTACGGCGCTGGCAAGCTCCTGCTCGAGCTGTACGAGAAGACGGCCGAGCACACGCTGTGGGACCCGACCTTCGTGATCGACTACCCGACCGAGGTGTCGCCCCTGTCGCGTGAGCACCGCGACGCCCCCGGCCTCGTGGAGCGCTTCGAGTGCATCGTCGTCGGCCGCGAGCTCTGCAACGGGTTCTCCGAGCTGACCGACCCCGACGAGCAGCGCTCGAGGTTCCAGGACCAGGCCGAGCAGAACGCCGCGGGTGACGACGAGGCGATGGTCGTCGACCACGACTACCTCCGGGCGCTCGACTACGGCCTCCCGCCGACGGTGGGCCTCGGCATCGGCATGGACCGGCTCGCGATGCTGCTCGCGGACGTGCACACCATCCGCGACATCGTGTTGTTCCCGACGCTGCGCCCCGAACAGGACCTCTCCGAGATGGAGTTCGAGCCGGTGTCGGCCGAGGACGGCCCGGCAACGAGCGAGGACGGTGGGCCGCCCGCCGATGGCTGACCCGGAGGAGCGCGCGGCGGACGTCCGGGTCACCGGCGTCGGGAAGTCCTTCGACGGGACCACGACGGTCCTGCGCGACGTCGACGTCGCGGTCGACGCCGGCGCGACGCTCGCGCTGCTCGGTCCGAGCGGCTGCGGCAAGACGACGCTCCTGCGGATCATCGCGGGTCTCGAGGTCCCGGACTCGGGCAGCGTCGTCGTCGGGGGCAGGACCCTGACCGGGCCGGGAGAGCTGGTCGTGCCCGAGCGTCGACGCATCGGCATGGTGTTCCAGGACTGGGCGCTCTTCCCGCACCTGTCGGTCGCTCGCAACGTCGGGTTCGGCCTGGACCGCCCGGAGCGGAAGGTCTCGCCGAGGATCGACGAGGCGCTCGAGATGGTCGGTCTCGGGGGCCTGGGCGATCGGATGCCCGCGACGCTCTCGGGCGGTCAGCAGCAACGGGTCGCGCTGGCTCGTGCCATCGCCCCCCGCCCGTCGGTCCTGCTGCTCGACGAGCCGTTCTCCAACCTGGACGCGGCGTTGCGGATCCAGGTGCGCTCCGAGATCCACCAGCTGCTCGTCGAGCTCGGCATCACGACCGTCTTCGTCACCCACGACCAGGACGAGGCGTTCGTGCTGGGTGACACCGTCGCGGTGCTGGCCGAGGGCCGGGTCGTGCAGACCGGCTCGCCCGCCGAGCTCTACACCGAGCCGGCGACGCGTTGGCTGGCTGGCTTCGTCGGCGACGCGAACTTCGTGGCCGGCGTGGCATCCGGTGCGTCGGCCGCCACCGCGCTGGGCGACGTGGCGCTGCGCGACGACACCACCGGCGAGGTCGACGTCCTCATCCGTCCCGAGCACCTCGACATCGGCCCCGACGATGGCCCCGAAGGCAGCGGAATGGGCAGCGCGGGGACCGCGTCGGGCGTGGTCGAGCTCGTCGAGTACGTCGGACACGGCACGACCTACCTGGTGGCCGTCGGTGAGCAACGGCTGCGGGTCCGTCGCCCCTCGGCGCCGTTGCTGCAGCGAGGCGATCGCGCCGCGGTGCGCTACCTGGGTGGGCCTGCGGTGACGTTCCCACAAGAGCAGTAGGCCCACGGGAGTCGTCGGCCCACGGCAGCAGTAGGCGACCCTCTCGTCATCCGTCGGGTCGTCGGTAGTCTTCGCGACATGCCTCTGCACCCCCGTCGTCGCCGGTTCCGCCTGGCCGCACCGCTCCTGGCCGTCGTGGTCGGTGCAGGACTCCTCTCGGCGTGCTCGGGTGACGGGGGCGGCGACGGACAGGCGCTGGTGATCTACTCGGGTCGCAGCGAGGAGCTCGTGCAGCCGTTGCTCGACCAGTTCGCCGAGGAGACCGGCATCGACATCTCGGTGCGCTACGGCGACTCAGCCGACCTGGCGCTCGCGATCGATCAGGAGGGCGACAAGGGTCGGGCGGACGTGTTCTTCTCGCAGTCGCCCGGCGCCGTCGGCTACCTGACCTCGAAGGACCGCCTGGCCGAGCTGCCGCAGCGGGTGCTCGACCTGGTGCCGGCCGAGGACCGCTCGGCCAAGGGCACGTGGGTGGGTGTCTCGGCGCGGGCCCGTGTGCTCGTCTACAACCCCGAGCTCGTCGACGAGGCGGACCTGCCCGACGCAGTGCTCGACGTCGCGGACCCCGAGTACGCGGGCAAGGTGGCGGTGGCCCCGACCAACGGCTCGTTCATCGACTTCGTGTCGGGGCTCCGCTCGCAGATCGGCGACGACGAGACCGCTGCCTGGCTCGAGAAGATGGCGGACAACGACGCACCCACGTTCGCGAACAACAACGCGATCCTCGAGGCCGTCGATCGGGGCGAGGTGCCGATGGGACTCGTGAACCACTACTACCTGGTGAAGGCCCGCCAGGAGAACCCCGACATCAATGCCGAGAACCACTTCTTCCCGGAGGGCGACGACGGCTCGCTGCTGCTGGTCAGCGCGGTGGGCATCACCCGCACCTCGACCAACGCCGAGGCGGCGGAGCAGTTCGTCGAGTTCCTGTTGTCGCCCGAGGCCCAGCAGTACTTCGCGGATGAGACCTTCGAGTTCCCGCTCGTCGATGGTGTCGAGCCGTCCGGTGACCTTCCGCCGCTGGACGAGCTGTCGGTCACCCGCCTCGATCTCGACACCCTCGGGGGTGAGCTCACCTCCAGCATCGAGATGATCCGGGAGAGCGGACTGCAGCGGTGACGACCGCCGGGCGGGACAGCGCCATGTCGTGGCGCAGGCCCGGCGACCTGGTGGCGACGGCGGTCCCCGTCGTCGTCGGCGTGCTGTTCGCCGCGCCGCTCGTCTACCTGGTGTGGCGCAACCTCGACAGCGGGGCCGACCTGTTCTCGGTGCTCTTCCGGTCGACGACCCTGCTGCCGCTGTGGCGCACCGTCGTCCTCGCCGCCGCCGTCGGAGCGAGCACCGCAGTGCTGGGATCGGTGCTCGCCTGGCTGATCGTGCGGACCGATATGCCGGGACGACGATGGCTGCGCCTGGTCGTCGCCCTGCCACTCGTGCTGCCGTCGTTCGTCGGCGCCACCGCGCTCCTTGCCGGCATGGCCAACGGGGGCCTGGTGGCCGAGCTGCTCGAGCCGATCGGTGTGGACCGACTGCCTCGTCTCGAGGGCTTCTGGGGCTCCTGGTTCGTCCTGACCCTGTTCACGTACCCGATGGTGTACCTGCCCGTCGCCGCCCGGTTGCAGGGGCTGCCCGCATCGCTCGAGGAGAGCGCCCGACTGCTCGGACGAGGTCGGATGTCGGTGGCCCGTGAGGTGCTCGCACCGCAGGTGTGGACCTCGGTCGCGGCCGGCACGCTGCTCGTGGTGCTCTACACGATCAGCGACTTCGGCGTCGTGTCGCTGCTGCGCTACGGGACGCTCACCCAGGAGATCTACCTGTCGAAGCTCGACCCCGCGACCTGGCTGCCGCTGAGCCTCGTGCTGGCTGCCCTCGCGCTGGCGGTGACCGCGTCGGAACGTCGACTCGCCCGTCGCCGTCCTGCACCCGCCCCGAGTCGGGGCCGCACGGGCGGGACGGTGTCGCTCGGCTCCGCCCGCTGGCCCGCGGCGCTCGGTGTGGTGCTCGTGGTCGGCAACGCGATCCTCGGTCCGCTCCTGGTGTTCGTCTACTGGGTGGTGCGGGGCGCGACCGCGACATCGGGCGGGACGTCGCTGTCGCTCGATCCGGCGGGACTGGTCGGTCCGACCATGTCGACGGTCGCGGTCAGCGTGACCGCCGCGTTGTGCGCCGGCATCGTCGTGCTGCCGATCGCCAGGGCGGTGCGGCGATCGAGGCCGCTCAGCGGGGTCGCCTCGGTCCTGGTGGTGTCGGGCTACGCCATGCCCGGTCTGATCGTCGCGCTGTCGCTGATCTTCTGGACGCTCAGCTCGGACCTCGCGGACGGGCTCTACCAGACCGTGCCGCTGCTGATCATCGCCTACACGGTGCACTTCGGGGCGCAGGCGATGCGCACCACCCAGGTCGCCGTCGAGAGCGTGCCCGAACGGCTCGACGACGCAGCGCGGATGCTCGGCGCGCCGACATGGCGGCGCTTCGCCACGGTCGAGCTGCCGATCATGGTCC
>JAFAFN010000459.1 GCA_023423475.1 Actinomycetes bacterium
CGCAGGATCCTCGAGCCGAGTCGGGGGTGGTGGCGATCGACATGGGCGGCGAGACGGGCCAGCTGCTCGCGTACGTCCATCGGACCATTCTGGCCGCGATCCGACGACATGCCGGCGCACCCGCCCGAGGTCGATCTCCACCCGAATCGCGTGACCGACGACACACGACCCCACGTTCGCCGTACTGTGGGTGCGACGACAACCGACTGGGAGGTCGGCCATGAGAGTCTCCGGAATCCTCGCTTCCAAGGGTGCGACCGTCACGACGATCTCTCCCACCGCCACGCTCGCCGATGTGGCGGACGTCCTCCGGCTCAGGGGTGTGGGAGCACTCGTGGTGTCGACCGACGGCCGCATGATCGACGGCATCATCACCGAGCGCGACGTCGTCTGGCGCCTCGCCGAACGCGGCGAGATCGCCCTCGGCGAGACCGTCACCTCGGTGATGAGCACCGACGTGCGCACCTGTGTCCCGGAGGACGCGTCCGAGGACCTCATGCGCCTGATGACCGAGCATCGCATCCGGCACCTGCCGGTGACGGTCGACGGTGTGTTGTCGGGCATCGTCAGCATCGGCGACGTCGTGAAGTGGCGGGTCACCGAGCTCGAGGACGAGACCCGCCACCTCCACGACTACATCACCACCGGGCGCTGAGCCGCCCGGAGCGGCTTCAGCCCTGCTCGCGGTGCCGGTTCACCGCCGAGACCACCGCACGGAGGGACGCGGTGAGGATGCTCTCGTGCAGCCCGACACCCCAGTGCACCGTGCCGTCGGCCGACTTCGCCTCGACGTAGGCGGCCGCGGTGGCATCGGTGCCGCCGGACACGCCGCTGACGGCCACCGCGTGCTCGGCGTAGTCCACGACGTCGAGTCGGAGGTCGTCGCCACCCACGATCGGGTCCTCGCCCAGCGCGTGCATGAACGCCGCGATCGGTCCGCCGCCCTCGCCCTTGACCGTGCGCGGCTCGCCGTCGACGAGGAGCTGGGCGACGACCGTCGCACCGTCGTCGGTGGTGGTCACCTCGGCGGATCGCAGCTGCACCCCGTCGACCCGTTCGTCGAGGTAGGTCGCGTTGAACTCGCTCCACATGGATTCGGGGCTGATCTCGGTCCCCGAGTCCTCGGTGATGTGCTGGATGGCCCGTGAGAACTCGATCTGGAGCCGACGCGGAAGATCGAGACCGTGCTCGGTCTTCATCACATAGGCGACGCCGCCCTTGCCGGACTGGCTGTTCACCCGGATGACCGCTTCGTAGGTGCGCCCGACGTGCGCCGGGTCGATCGGCAGGTACGGCACCTCCCACACCTCGTAGTCGCCGGGGGCGAACCCCGCCTCGGCGGCCGTCGCCGCCAGGGCCTCGGTCCCCTTCTTGATCGCGTCCTGGTGGGACCCGGAGAAGGCGGTGTAGACGAGATCACCGACGTAGGGGTGACGTTCGTGCACCGGCAGGCGGTTGCAGTACTCGGCCGTGCGACGCAGCGCGTCGATGTCGGACATGTCCAGACGTGGATCGACCCCCTGGGTGAACAGGTTCATCGCCAGGGTCACCACGTCGACGTTGCCGGTGCGCTCGCCGTTGCCGAACAACGTGCCCTCGACGCGGTCCGCGCCGGCCATGACGCCGAGCTCGGCCGCGGCGACCGCGGTGCCGCGGTCGTTGTGCGGGTGCAGGGACAGCACCACCTGGTCGCGGTTCGGCAGGTTGCGGTGCATGTACTCGATGACGTCCGCGTACAGGTTCGGCATGTAGCACTCGACCGTCGCCGGCAGGTTCAGGATCAGCTGCTCGTCGGGAGCCAGCTCGAGCGCGTCCATCACCGCCGCGCAGATCTCGATGGCGTAGTCGGGCTCGGTCCCCGTGAAGGACTCGGGCGAGTACTCGTAGCGCACCGCCGTCCCCGGCACCGTCGCCTCGAGGCTGCGGGCGTAGCGGGCGGCCCGGACCGCGATGTCGGTGATGCCCGCCTGGTCCAGTCCGAACACGACACGACGCTGCAGGATCGACGTGGAGTTGTAGAAGTGGACGATCGCCTGCTTCGCACCGGCGATCGCCTCGTACGTGCGGTCGATCAGCTCCTCCCGGCACTGCACCAGCACCTGGATCGTGACGTCGTCGGGGATGTGCTCCTCGACGATGAGCTGACGGACGAAGTCGAAGTCCGGCTGCGACGCGGACGGGAACCCGACCTCGATCTCCTTGAAGCCCATGGCGACCAGTGTCTGGAACATCCTGAGCTTGCGGACGGGGTCCATGGGGTCGATCAGGGCCTGGTTGCCGTCGCGCAGGTCGACCGAGCACCACAGCGGTGCGGCCTCGATGCGGCGATCGGGCCAGGTCCGGTCCGACAGTCCCCCACCGGGCCCACCGAGGGGAAGGAACGGCCGGTACTTGTCGAAGGGCATCTGCTTCGCTTGCACGGGTTCCGGTGGCATGTTCGTTCCTGTCATCGATGGTTGGTGACGACCGTTCGGATCGTCGGGGTGTGATGTCCGGCGGGAGCCGCCCTGCTCGTTCCGCACCGAGGGCGAAAACCAGAGAACCCCCTGCGATGACGCAAGGGGTTCGGCGAGCCAGCGGTTGCGGGCTCGCCTAGGTCAGAAGGAGGAGGGTGGTCTCGGCGGACATCACGGTCCAGCGTACCGCGCCCGGCACCACGCGGCAACGGACCAGATGGGCCAGGACCACGCGGCACCTCGACCCGACGTGCTTTTCGGTGGTCGCCCGCGTTGGGTCACACTGGAGTGATGACGGCGTCGAGCACCCTGAGGATCGGCGGGATCGAACTGGATCCGCCGGTGGTGCTCGCACCGATGGCCGGCGTCACCGACGCGCCGTTCCGGGTGCTCTGCGCGAGCTTCGGCGGCGGCCTCTTCGTCAACCAGATGGTGACCGCCAGGGCGTTGCTCGAAGGGCACGCCGCCAGCTGGGAGCTCGCCAGGTTCCACCCGTCGGAGCAGATCCGTTCGCTGCAGCTCTACGGCACCGACCCGGTGACGCTGGGCGAGGCGGCGAGGCGGTTGATCGCCGAGGACCGCGTCGACCACCTCGACATGAACTTCGGGTGCCCCGCGGCCAAGGTCACGCGCAACGGAGGTGGTGCGGCGCTGCCGTTCAAGCGGCGCCTGCTCCGCGACGTCATCCGCGCGGCGGTCGGCGCCTCCGAGGCCGAGTCGGGCGGACGCGTCCCGGTGTCGGTGAAGTTCCGACTCGGCATCGATGACGACCACCTGACCTTCCTCGACACCGGTCGCATCGCGGAGGACGAGGGCGCCGCCTCGGTCGCGCTGCACGCCCGCACGGCGCTGCAGCACTACGCGCCCCCGGCGCACTGGGATCGGATCGCCGAGCTCAAGTCCGTGGTGACGAGCATCCCGGTGCTCGGCAACGGCGACGTCTTCTCGGCGAGCGACGCGCTGGACATGGTCGCCCGCACCGACTGCGACGGAGTGGTCGTGGGACGTGGCTGCCTCGGACGTCCGTGGCTGTTCGCCGAGCTCCAGTCGGCCTTCGAGGGGGTGGCACCACCTCCGCCCCCGAACCTCGGCGAGGTCGCCGAGGTCATCCGGCGACACGCCCGCCTGATCGTCGAGTGGCAGGGCGGCGAGGAGCGGCTCGCCCACTTCCGCAAGCACCTCGCCTGGTACCTCAAGGGCTACGCGGTCGGCGGCTCGGTGCGCCAGGACGCGGGGCAGGTCGCGACGCTCTCCGACATCGAGGACCTCCTGGCCCGACTCGATCCCGACGTGCCCGCACCCGAGGGTGCGGAGCGGATCGTGCGGAGCCACTCGAACGCGTTGAAGAAGGTCGCGCTGCCCGACGGATGGCTGCTCGATCCAGATGCCGAGGTCGCCCTGCCCCGGGGTGCCGAGGCACTGGTGTCCGGAGGATGACCGACCATGGGTGACCCCACCGGAGCGGAACCGGCGCAGGTCGGGCCGCCGCTCGTGCTCGCCTCGGCGTCGCCGCGCCGCAGCGAGCTGCTCGAGCGGGTCGGACTCCGAGCGACGATCGACCCTGCGGACGTGGACGAGACCCGACTCCCGGGCGAGTCCGCCGAGGAGTACGTCCTCCGGATCTCGGCCGACAAGGCCCACGTGGTGGCACGACGGCGCCCCGGGTCGATCGTCGTCGCCGCCGACACCGCGGTCGTGCTCGACGGCGAGCCGCTCGGCAAGCCGCTCGACACCGCGGACGCACTCGCCGTGCTGGAGCGACTCGCCGGCCGCACCCACGAGGTGCTCAGCGCCGTCGTCGTGATCGACCCCGACGGCATCGAGCACGCGGTGCTCGCACGGGCTGCGGTGCACATGACGGCCAGCGATCCGGCCGAACGTGCCTGGTACGTGGCGACCGGCGAGCCGATGGACAAGGCCGGCTCGTACGCCGTCCAGGGCATCGGCGCGTTCCTCGTCGAACGCATCGACGGTGACCCCACCACCGTGATCGGCCTGCCGCTGCGCGTCACGATCGAGCTGCTGCGAGTCGCAGGGATCTCCTGGCCGCCGCTTCCCTGACCCGGTGGGTCCGACCCGGTTTCCCGACCGGCTGCCCGATCCGGCCGCCGGACCCGGTTCCTGACGCGCCGTCAGATCCGATCTGCCACCATGTGCCGATGGGCACATACAGCCGTGACGAGATCGAGACCGCGTTCCAGCGCTACCAGGACGAGGCCGCCGCCGCAGGAGCCACCCAGCAGTGGCGGGCGTGGGCGGACCTGTTCACCGAGGACGCGACCTACTACGAGCACCTCTTCGGCCGCTTCGAGGGGCGCGAGGCGATCTACCAGTGGATCCAGACCTCGATGAACGAGTGGCCGAACAACGCGTTCACCTCGTTCCCGATCGAGTGGTACGTGATCGACGAGGAGAAGGGCTGGGTGGTCTGTCAGGTGTGGAACCGCCTCGAGGACCCGGGCGACGGATCGATCCACCAGGAGTACAACATCACCATCCTCCACTACGCGGGTGACGGCCTCTGGTCCTACGAAGAGGACGTCTACAACCCGGAGAAGTTCGGCGAGGTCGTGCTCGGTTGGCTGGCGCGCCGCAAGGAGCTCGGCACCACCACCAGGATCGGCTGAGCTCATGGAGAAGCTGATCTACCTCGCGCGCGTCCGTCCCAGCCTGGACGGCGCAGCACTTCGTGCTGACGCCCTCGATCGGGTCGTGCCCGGGCTGCGCGCCGCCGGTGCGACCGGTGTGTCGGTCCACCTGAGCGACGACCGCGTCGGGATCGCCGGTCCGATGCCATGCCCGGGTGGCGAGCTGCCGCTGCGAGCGGCGGTCTCGCTGTGGCTGCCCGCCCACGAGCTTCGTGACCACGTCGACGACATCCTCGGCGGTCTCGGCGAACGGGTCGACGGCTACCTCGTCACCGAGTCGGTGTACTCGGAGTTCGGCCAGCGCCGGGGCGCCGAGCGTGACTGGCCCGACGGTGAGCGCTCGCCCGGCCTCGTCACGCTCGCCACCGTGCACCGCAACCCGCTGCTCGACCCACGCACGTTCCGCGAGTTCTGGTACGGCTACCAGTCACCGATGTCCGAGCGTCTCCAACCCCGGCTCCGCTACGTGCGCAACACCGTCGTGCACGCCGTCACCCCGGGCGCACCACCGGTCGACGGCATCGTGGTCGAGTCGTGGGAGTCCGAGGAGCTCGTGTCGGACATCGAGGCGTTCCACATGGGCGACATCGAGAACCTGACGGTCATGCTCGACAGCGTCGGCACCGTCTTCGACATGTCCCGACTGCGCAGCATCGCGATGTCGGAGTACCTCTACGACTGACCGGGCCGACCCGACCGGGTCGGGTGGCGCTCAGGCGTAGCCGTCACGGGTCGCGGGCATGCCGGAGCGGCCGTGCGCGTCGGGCACCACCCCCAGCACCTGGTGCACCGAGATGCCGCCGTCCTGGAACGAGTTCACCGAACCGGCCATGTAGAGGCGCCACACCCTGGCCCGGCCCGCTCCGACGAGCTCGACCGCCTCGTCCCAGGACGCCTCGAGGTTCGCGACCCAACGTCGCAGCGTGTGCGCGTAGTGCTCGCGGAGCGACTCGACGTCGCGGACCTCGAACCCTGCATCCTCCATCGCGAGCACCACGTCACCGACGTCGATCAGCTCGCCGTCGGGGAAGACGTACCGACCGACGAACGACCGACCTCCGAACTGGGTGCCACCCGCGGACGAGATGGCATGGTTCAGCAGACGTCCGTGCGGACCGAGCAGCGGCCGCAGCGTGGCGAAGTACTCAGGGATGCGCTTCGCCCCCACGTGCTCGAACATCCCCACCGACGAGATCGCGTCGAAGTGCTCACCCCCGAGGTCCCGGTAGTCCTGCAGCCGGATGTCGACCAGCCCGTCGAGGCCCTCGGCATGGACACGGGCCCTGGCCAGGGCGACCTGCTCCCTGCTGATCGACACGCCGACGACCCTGGCCCCGTAGCGCCGCGCCGCGTGGATGGCGAGCGAGCCCCAGCCGCAGCCCACGTCGAGCAACGTCGCGCCCGTGTGCTCGTGCAGACCGAGCTTGCGACACACGAGGTCGAACTTGGCGACCTGCGCATCCTCGAGCGTCGAGTCAGGGGTGACGAAGCGGGCGCACGAGTAGGTCATCGACGGCCCCAGGACGAGCCGGTAGAAGTCGTTGCCCACGTCGTAGTGGTGGCTGATCGCCGCGGCGTCGCGTCGCCGAGAGTGCAGCACTCCCCGCTGACGCGTCTCTTCGCGAGGCGCGGGCAGGGGTGCTCCCCACGCGCCAGCACGACGGAGTCCCGAGACGATCGCCGGCATGGACACCGGAGCGGGCATGCTCCGCAGTCGTCGGGTGCGGAGTGCCGCGAGCACCTCGACGATGTCGCCGTCGATGTCGATGTGTCCCGCCACGTAGGCGCGCCCGAGTCCCAGCTCGCCCGGCGACCAGCACAGGTGGCGGACGGCGTCGGGCGAGGTCACGCGCACCGAACCTGCGCGGTGGTCCTCACCGATCGAGGACTCGTCCCAGAAGGTGATGCGGACCGGCACCCCGTCCGGCAGGAAGTGCTCGAGCAGCGGCGCGAGCTCCGCGGCGACCCCGCTCGGCGGCCTGCCGGTCGGCGCGGGAGACGGGCTCTCCGATGCCTCCGATGCCTCTGGCGGCGGGCCCTCCGATGCCTCTGGCGGCGGCCCGGTGGTGAGCGGCGCGTCGGGTGACGGCCGCACCGCGGAGTGGTGCTGCGACGGGTGGTGGGTCCTCATGGGACACCTCCTCGACCGGCGACCGACAGCTGGTCGCCCTCGTTGTCTGCGCAGCAGAGTCTAGGAACGCCGGGGGCAGGCGTGTCGAGGATCGCGCCGGACACGACGCTCGGCGCGCGACACGCCCGACTGGGCGACCCGTCTCAGTGCTTGAAGTGGCGTTCGCCGGTGAAGACCATCGCCAGACCCTGCTCGTTCGCAGCGGCGATGACCTCGTCGTCACGGATCGAGCCACCGGGCTGGATGACCGCCGTCGCACCGGCTTCCGCCGCGGCGTCGAGGCCGTCACGGAACGGGAAGAACGCATCCGAGGCGCACGCCCCGCCGACCGCACGGCCGTCGGCCTTCTCCGCCGCCAGGCGACCTGCGTCGCGACGGTTCTGCTGGCCGGCACCGATGCCGACCGCCTGGCCGTCCTTGACCAGGACGATGGTGTTCGAGGTGACGCGCGCAGCGACCCGCCACGCGAGCTCGAGGTCGCGCCACTCGTCCTCGGTCGGCGAGCGATCCGTCGCGACCGTCCAGTTCGACCGGTCCATGCTCACGGTGTCGGCCGTCTGCACGAGCAGGCCACCCGAGATCGAGCGCACGTCGAGCGCAGGGACGACCGGCGCCGGCGCGGTGATCACCCGGAGGTTCTTCTTGGCGGAGAGGATCGCGAGCGCGTCGTCCTCGTAGCCAGGAGCGATCACCACCTCGGTGAACACCGGGGCGAGGGCCTCGGCGAGGCTCGCCGGCACCACGCGGTTGAGCGCCACGATGCCGCCGAACGCCGAGGTCGGGTCGCACGCATGGGCACGTTCGTAGGCCGTCGTGATGTCGACCCCGGTCGCCGCGCCGCAGGGGTTCGCGTGCTTGATG
>JAFAFN010000489.1 GCA_023423475.1 Actinomycetes bacterium
TCCCCGGACCGAGCCGGGCGCGTCCCTCATCACCGAGATCGTCGCCATCGACCACGAGCTCGAAGCGGTCGCCGGGGGAGCGGGCAGTGCCCGTGGCAGCGGCGGCATGGCCTCGAAGCTGGCCGCGGCGAAGATGGCGTCCTGGTCAGGGGTCCGCACGGTGATCGCCGCGGCGACCCGGCCGTCGGTGCTGCTCGACGCGGTCGACGGCGTCGACGGCGTCGGTACGACCGTGTTGGCACGTGACCGCCGGCTGCCGGCCAGGAAGCTCTGGATCGCGTTCGCCCTGCCGGCCGAAGGGCGTGTCGTGATCGACGACGGCGCGGTGACCGCGCTGACCAGCGGGGGCCGGTCGCTGCTCGCGGCCGGTGTGGTCGACCACGCAGGCAGCTTCGGCGCCGAGGCCGCGATCGAGATCGCCGATCGAACCGGTCGGGTCGTGGCGAAGGGGCTCAGTCGGATCGACTCCGACACCCTGGTGGCGATCGCCGGTCGCCGTTCGACCGAGCTCTTCGACGGGTCGGGCGAGGTCGTGCACCGCGACGACCTCGTCGTCATGCCCTGAGGCTGGTCGACGTGGCCGTCCGGAGCGCGGGGCTGTTGCTCTACCGCCGCTCCGACGACGGGGTCGAGCTGCTGGTGGTGCACCCGGGCGGACCGTTCTGGGCGAAGAAGGACGAGGGTGCGTGGTCGATCCCGAAGGGCGAGTACGCCGACGACGAGCAACCCCTGCGGGCCGCCCGTCGTGAGTTCGCCGAGGAGCTGGGCACGGAACCGCCCGACGGCCCGGTGCTCGAGCTCGGCGAGGTGCGCCTCAGGAGCGGAAAGGTCGTCGTCGCGTGGGCGCTCGAGGGCGACCTGGACACCTCGTCGATCCGGAGCAACACCTTCGAGGTCGAGTGGCCGCCCCGATCAGGTCGCCGTCAGGAGTTCCCCGAGGTCGACAGGGCAGCCTGGTTCGATCCCGCCGAGGCGCGCCGACGACTGAACCCGGCGCAGGCGGCCCTCGTCGATCGCCTCGAGCAGCTGCTGGGCTGACTCAGCCGGCGCTCGGGGTGGCCTCGCCACCGTCGCCGGACGTCGCGGTCTGCCCTTCGGCGGGTGCCGTCGCGTCGGCCGGAGCCGCTGCGGCATCGCCGATGCCGAGCTTGGAGCGGATCTCGGAGAGACGGGCCTGTGCCTCGAAGTTCACCGACGCCTGCTCGACCTCGAGCATCTTGGACTCGACCGACATGCCCTGGATCTCGGACATGCCCTTCGCCTTGGCGTAGCGGGTCTCGATCTTCTCGCGGACCTCGGCGAGCGTCGGCACGTCGTCACCGACCTGCTCGGTGAGCGACGACATCGCCGTGTTCATCTGCTCCTGCATCTTCGCCTGGTCGAGCTGGGAGAGCAGCTTCTGCTTCTCGGAGAGCTTCTGCTGGAGCAGCCGGGCGTTCTGTTGGACCGCTGCCTTGGCCTGCTCGGCGGCCTGGGTCGACTGCAGCGACATCTCCTTGAGGCTCTGCACCTCGCCCTCCTTCGCGATCAGCTGGTTCGCGAAGGCCTCGGCCGCGGTGGTGAACTCGGTCGCCTTGGCGGCGTCACCGCCGCGTGCGGCCTCGTCGGCCATGAGCACGGCCTGCTGGGCGTTGCGGTTCAGCTTCTCGAGCTCGTCCATCGCGGAGGACAGACGCATCTCTGTCTGCTTCTGGTTGGCGATGACGTTCGCCGCCTGCTCCTTGAGCTGGCGGTGCTGTTCCTGGGCCTCGGTGATCGCCTGCTCGAGCTGGACCTTCGGGTCCGCCTTCTCGTTGAAGGTGCTCGAGAGCTTCGCTCCCATGTACTTCCACCACTTCTTCAGCGACTTCCACATGTGCAGGAGCCTACGTCAGACCACCCCGATGTCCGGGGCGGCGATCCGCGGTGCTGTCGGCGTGAAGTCAGTCGATGCAGATCAGCCGGGGCGGCCGGTGCGCCGGCGCAGCCCTGACCCGAATCGGTCGAGCAGCGGGTCGAAGCCCATGGGGCGGACCAGCCAGGCGGCGACGAGGAACACCGGGAGCGCCACGGCCATGCAGATCGCGACCTCGACGACCGCACCGGCGGAGCCGACCAGGCGTTGCTCGGCCAGTCCGATCGCCACGAGCACGGCGGCACCGATGAGGAACGCTCGCAGCACCACGTCCGCGGTCGCCCAACCGAGCAGGCCGCGGACCTGGCGTTGCAGCACGTACAGCGCGATCCCCGCGGCGACCCAGTAGGCGATCGAGTAGGCCATCGAGAGCCCGGTGGTGTCGAACAGCGCGATGAGCGGCAGCACGAGGGCGACGTTGAGCGCGTTCTCGAAGACGTTCAGGTAGAAGGGCGTACGGGTATTGCGTCGGGCGTGGAAGGCGCGCACGCAGTAAAGGAAGATCGCGAACGCCGGCAGCCCGATGCTGAAGCCCAAGAGCATGCGGGCGGTGTCCTGGGTGGCCGCTGCGTCGAACTCGCCGCGCTGCAGCAGCAGCTCGATGAGCGGCTTGCCGAGGAACAGGTAGGCACCGGCCGCCGGCATCATGAACGTGAGGAGCAGGCTCAGCCCCTCGCGGAACTTCGAGATGTACGCGACGTCGTCCCCGTTGCGCGCCGCGGTGGCGAGCTCCGGCAGCACGGCGGTCATGATCGACACCGCGATGAGCCCGTAGGGCAGCTGGAAGAAGATGAAGGCGTACTGATAGGCGGACACCGCGCCGACACCGGCCCCTCGGGCGAGGGTCAGGATGATCAACAGCGAGATCTGGTTCGCCACCGCGAAGCCGACGGTCCAGCCGGAGAGCCGCACGACGGACTTCACCGCAGGGTGACGGGGGCGGAAGTCCCAGCGCAGCTCGATGCCGGCCCGTCGGATCGCCGGCATCAGCGCGGCGGCCATCGCCGCCACGCCGGCGGTCGTGCCCAGACCGAGCACGAACACCGTGTTGAGCGACGAGTCGCCGTCGGCGGGGTCGATGACCTTGTAGACGATGAGCGCCGCGATCGAGATGACCACGTTGGTCAGGACGGGCGCGAACGCCGGCGCGGCGAAGCGGCGTCGGGCGTGCAGGAGGGCGGTGGCCAGCGTGGTCATGCCGTAGAAGAAGACCTGCGGCAGCAGCAGGATCAGGAAGTCGTCGCCGATCGCGAGCTGGTTGGCCTTCTCGGCGCCCTCGACGGACATCGCGAAGAGCTGGTTGAGCAACGGCGCGGCGAGCACCGCCAGCAGAGTCAGGGCGGTGATCGCGACGAACGCGACGGTGACCATGACCGAGGTCGACTCGTCGTCGGGGTCGTCCTGCGCGTGGATGAACAGCGGGACGAGGGTCGACGACAGCACGCCGCCGATGACCAGCTCGTAGAGGATGTTGGGCGCGGTGTTCGCGAGGTTGTAGACGTCCGCGATGTTGGTCAGCCCCAGCGCTGCGGTGAGCGCCGCGACACGAACCAGGCCCGACACCCGCGACAGCGCGGTGCCGACCGCTGGCATGGCGCTCGCACGCAGCAGGCTGCGTCCGGCGCCCGTGGGCTCCTCGGCGAGGGCCTCGTCGGGGAAGTCGTCCGCGTCCCACTCCTCGGCCCAGTCGTCGGGCAGCTCGTCATCGGTCAGGGTGTCACCCACGTCGGTCACACGGCTCCCGAGCCCGTCTGCGGGGTGCCGTCGTCCTCTGACCCAGCTGAGGGCGGCGGCGGGGGAGCGGGTGCCTGCACGACGGGCGCCGGCGACGGCGGGACGGGCATGGTCGGCGGTGACGACGCGTGACGGGTCTCCTCGACCGCCTGGCGCAACGCCTCCATGTCGCCCACGATCGACTCGACCTCGTCGCCGAGACCGCCGACGGCGTCCGCGTCGGTCTGGGTGACCGAGAGCTCGACGGTCCGCGTCACGGTCTCGTCGATGCGTGCGTCGAGCAGACGGAGCTGGTCGTAGGTGTCGTTGATCGTCCGGTCGAGCCGTTCGGCCGACGCGAGCTGCGCCTGGATCGCCGCGATCGTCTGGTCGCTGCGGTCGGTGCGTGGCGAGTTCTGCGCGGCGTGCAGCTCGGCGACGATGCGTCCGCCGTCGATCTGGCGACGTCCGGAGCTGAGCGCCTGGCCCGCCGACGCGATGCGCCAGGCCTCGTCGACGGCGGTGTCGAGCCGGTCACCGATCAGCCCGAGCCGGTCCCGCAACGGACCGGGGCGGACGCCGTCGAGCGCGACTCCGAAGCGTCGGCTCGCGTCCAGGATCTCCTGCATCACCGTTCGCCACGGGTCCTCGAGCGTGCGCGGGTTGATCCCGGGGCGCTTCGGTGCACGAGGCACCGCGGCGAGCACCCGCGCGGCGAACGCGCCGATGCCGAGCGCGACGGCGCCGATCGGGTTGAGCCCGATGAGCACACCCGCCGCCACACCGGCACCGGTCGCCACGATGGCGGACGGCGAGGTGATCGCGTGGGCGACCTTCGGGGTCAGGAACCGGTCACGGAACGAGGACATCTGGCCCCCATGCTGGCACCTGTGGGCCCGAGGTCGTGAGCTTCAACGGTCCGACGAGCGCAGGACGGTGGTGGTGAGCTCCGGGTCGGAGAGGATCTCGTCCTCGGTGAAGCACAGCGGCCGCAGCTCGCCCGCGGCGAACGCCCGCGTGCCGTCCGCGTGGTGGGGCGACGTCGGGTCGCCGCTCTGGCCGTAGGCGAGCACGCCCCGACCGACAGGACCATCCGGTGTCATGTCGACCAGCATCACGAAGCTGGCGCCGTAGGTGACCTGGTAACCGCCGGCGCCGAGCCCGGTGCGCTCTCGGCCCGGCAGGATCGGCGGTGCTGCGG
>JAFAFN010000041.1 GCA_023423475.1 Actinomycetes bacterium
TGTAGAGCCAGATGTCCTTCTCGCCGTCCTCGGCGTCGAGGTAGAGCAGCTGGGCGGTGAGGAAGTTGGCGACCTCGTCGTTGACCTCGGAGCCGAGGTACACGATGCGGTTCCGCAGCAGGCGTGCGTAGATGTCGGCCGAGGGTTCCATTCCGGAGCCGCTCGGACCGGCGGCCATCGGCGCTGCAGCGGACATGGAGGCGGTGAGCATCGGCGGGATGCCGGGGATGTCGAGCTTCTGCATAGGAGGAAGAGGCTACTGCCGCGCGACGACAACGACGTGCCGCCCCGCCCGTGGGCCGCTCTACGCTGTGCCCGTCGTGCGGACGTGGCGGAATTGGCAGACGCGCTGGGTTTAGGTCCCAGTGCCCGAAAGGGTGTGGGGGTTCAAGTCCCCCCGTCCGCACCCACCTTGCGGCGCTCCATGCGTTGCAGCGCTTGGGATCGAGCGATGGGGTCCAGGGGCCGATCTTGGCTCCGGTCACATTCCGGTCACGGTGGACCCTCTCGACTCAGAGATCATGCGGGCCACGGCGTCGGCGTGCTCGCCCTCGACGGCCGGCATGACGTGGCTGTAGATGTCGAGCGTGATGGTCACCGACGAGTGACCGAGGCGGTCGGCGACGACCTTGGCGGGCGTCCCGGCGACGAGCGCCAGCGTGGCGTACGTGTGCCGCAGGTCGTGCAACCGGATCTTGGGGAGCTTCGAGAGCTTCACCCTGCGATCGAACTGGCGGCTGAAGTGGTCCGGGTGCATCGGACGGCCGTCGACCTGAGCGAAGACGAGTCCCTCGTCGGCGTAGCCGGCGCCGATCAGTAGTCGCTCTCGAGCTTGGCTCTTGCGCTGCGCCTTGAGGGCGGCGACGAGCTCGGGCTGCAGCCGGATCGTGAGCCCCTTGTTCGTCTTCGTGTCGGTCGACCGATGAATCTCGTGGTCCACGGCCGTGATGGTGCGGCGGATCGTGACCCGAGCACCGTCGAGATCGACGTCGTCCCACGTGAGCCCAAGGGCCTCGCCCCGGCGGCAGCCCTCAGTGCGAGGAAGGTCCAGACATTGACGTAGCGAGTGTCCTTCTCGTGCTCGAGGAACGCAGCGACCTCGCCGGCAGTCCACGTCGTCATCTCCCGCCGGCCCGTTGCGTAGTGCCGGGGCGGCTCGGCGCTCACGGCCGGGTTGAACTGGATCTTGCGGGCCCGCACCGCAGCATCGAGCGACATGCGGACGATCGTGGCGACGTGCCGCACGGTGGAGACACTGAGCGGCTTGCCGTCAGCGCCTCCCGAGCGGACCAGCTGCACGTAGAGCCTGTCGAGCGTCGGCGTGTCGAGCTGCTGCAGTCGCAGCTCGCCGATCTGCGGACGGACGTAGAGGTCCACCTTGGCGGCGGAGAAGCCGTGGGTCGACGGCTTGCCCCTCGGCCTGGTGACATCGAGCCAGTGGTCGAGCCACTCCCCCATCGTCACGTTGTCACGGTGCACGTGAGTGCACTTGCTGACGGAATGGGTCTGCTGCAGGTTTGGTTGAGTGTCTCATGCGGCGACCTGCTCGATCGTTGCATTGGTGACGGCGAAGAGTCCGTTGTCGGCGATGATCAGCGGCGTGCCAGTGATAGGTGTGTCGCTGGCGATCGACCACTCGCCGTTTGGAGTTCGTCGTGCGACTCCCATGCCAGGCGGGATGGGTCCGTACATCGGATCGGGCGTGAGGTACACCGTTCCGTCGGCGCTCGTCCGTCCGTCGCGGCCACCAGCTGGGTTGATGACCGATGCGAGTGGAGCGACTTCGGCAGGTAACGCGGTCGTGCTGAACTGCCCAGTGTTGAGATCGATGACGTATTCGTTGCCGTCGTCGACCCACACCGCGGAGTTCTGCGACACGAACGCGGGGAGATCGGGAACCTCCGGCGGTACCACGATCGTGGTCGGCTTCGCAGAAGGATCATCGAGCTCTACGAACGAGATCGAGGTCACGCCGAATTCTGCAGCGGCGATCTCGGCGAGCCTGGCAGCCTCCTCCGGCGTTGAGTACTCCATCTGCTGTTTGGCCTTCACGGCATCGGGATTGCCGGTGTATCCCAGCACAACGAGCCGCGAGCCCGTCACGTCGTATCCCATCGGGGAGTCGAGGTCGATACCGATGTCGTCCAGCAGTCTCGAACGTCCGTCAGCCGAGATGAGCAATGGGCCGCCGGTGGTACTGAACAACGACCACTGGCCCTGAGACGTTCCAGCAAGCGATTCGGCCCCGGCAGTTGTGCGCGGGGGAACCTCAACCTCGGTGTAGGCGTCGTCTGGCCCGAGAACCCATGCGTGTAGCGGAGCGTCAACTCCGGTGAGATCGTCGGCCTGGTCTTCGACGCACAGGTCGACGCCGTCGTCGGTCTCACAGGAGGTCGCGGTGACGACGAGTTGTCCGTCTGCTGCGCCGAACCCGACCGCGCTCACTGCTGCGGGGAGCTTCGGCAGCGTGGACCAGTTGGTCCGGTCGGTCGTGGTGATCAGCTCGGGCTGCTCACGGTCCTCGATCCATGCCGGGTTGGTGGTGACGAAACTCTCGCCCACCTTGACCAGCTGTCCTAGGCGATCGGGCGCTGCAACTGACTGGCCAGCCGCAGGCTGGGTTGTCGGTGCTGCTTCGTCGCTTCCGCAGCTTGCGGTTGCCAATAGCAGCACGGCGATGACCCCTGCCCGCCTCAGTCGCCCAGTCCTTGCCACTGTTCCACTCCGATCACGGTGAGCATCACCGACTCGTGCGCGGTCACAGGTGCCAAGTTGCCCCGCAACCCCATTTCCCGCCCGAATAGCTGCAGCCTCAAGATAGGCAGATATGGCCACTGGCGCCGGTGAAGATACGTTGCGGATGCTACAATGCGCTTGCAAGAAGGGATTGCGCAGTCACCGCCATGGAACTCCTCCTCAGCCTCTCCGTCGCACTTGCCGTGGCCTACTGGGCGTGGTGGCGCCAACCGGTCTTTCCGTTGCTGGGTATGGCCGCTGCCATCGCGTACGGCCTGTGGCGCGGTGGCATCGGCGGCGCAGTGTTCGGCACGACGGCGGCGCTCATCAACGCCTCGTTCCTGATTCTCTCCATCTGGACAACTCGACGCAGAACGCTCTCCGAGGGCACGCCTGAGATCTCGTGACGTCGCCACCCCTCTGAGCTGCCACGCTCGAGGAGCGACTCGCCGTCGACCGAACCACAGCAAGCGCAGCGCTCTGGGAGCAAGGGGCGAGTACTTCGAGGACCACCCGATCCTGACCGTGCTAGTCACGTCGTCAGCAATTGTCGCGATGGCGCTGCTGCTCGCCGTTGTACAGGACAGCGGCGTGCAGGGCGCCGCTCGCCTTGTCGCTGAGTTCGCGCTCCTCGCTGGCTCGACAACCGCGGTCGGGATCTACACCCAACGAGCCAGTCGTCGTGCACGACAGCGCTGATCGGGCACAACCCGAGGGACTGCCGCGCGTGGGGGTGACATCTGAGCTGGCTTGCCCGATGGGTAAGCCTGGAAGGATGTCCACGTGCCCAAGCCCTACCCGCAGGAGTTCCGCGACGATGTCGTGAAGGTGGCCCGCAGTCGACCGGAGGGCACGACCCTCGATCAGGTCGCCGCTGATTTCGGGATCCACCCGATGACGTTGTCGAAGTGGCTGCGCCAAGCCGCCGTCGATGACGGGGAGCGTCCCGGGGTCACCACGACCGAGTCCGCCGAGCTACGCGACGCGAAGAAGCGGATCCGGCTGCTCGAACAGGAGAACGAGGTGCTGCGCCGAGCTGCTGCGTATCTCGGTCAGGCGTCGCTCCCAAAAGGCTGATGTACCCGCTCGTGTCCGAGCTCGCCGCGGAGGGGATCCCCGTGGTGGTGTCGTGTCGGGTACTCGGCCTTGCTCGCCAGCCCTACTACCGGTGGCTCGACGAGCCGATCGTGGAGAGCCAGCTCGCCGAGGCCTACCTCGCGAACGCCATCCACGACGCGCATCGTGACGACCCGGAGTTCGGCTACCGGTTCCTCGCCGATGAAGTCCGCCAGCTCGAGGAGCACGCCGAGGTGTCAGACCGGGTCGTGTGGCGCATCTGCCGGGACCACCAGTGGTGGTCCCGGTTCGGCAAACCCAAGTCCAGGAAGGGATCGAAGCCGGGCACGCCGGCCCATGACGACCTGGTGCGCCGCGACTTCACCGCGACCGCGCCGAACGAGTTGTGGCTCACCGACATCACGGAACATTGGACGCGTGAAGGGAAGCTCTACCTCTGTGCGATCAAGGATGTGTTCTCCAACCGGATCGTCGGCTGGTCCATCGACAGCCGCATGAAGGCCCGCCTGGTCGTCGCAGCGATCGAGATGGCCGTCGCCCGCCGAGACGGCGACGTCGCCGGCTGCATCCTGCACTCGGACCGAGGATCGCAATTCCGCGCCAGAAAGGTGCACCGGACACTCACCCGCCATCAGATGGTCGGATCCATGGGCCAGGTCGGCTCCGCCGGCGACAACGCCGCCATGGAATCGTTCTTCGCGCTGCTCCAGCGCAACGTCTTGGACCGCCAGTCCTGGGCGACCCGCGACGAGCTCCGCATCGAGATCGTCACCTGGATCGAACGCACCTACCACCGCCGCCGACGCCAAGCCCGCCTCGGCCGATTGACCCCTATCGACTACGAGATGATCATGACCCCTCAGACGGCCACCGCCGCCTGAACACCCACTGTCACCTCACCGCGCGGCAGTCCCAACACCACAACCAAGAACTCGTGCGCTTGCAGCAGCAAGCTACGTTGATGGCATGCAGGGCAAGGACCAACAGGTCCGCCACGTGGTCGAGTGTCTGGGCGCCGGCCTGATCGCGGCGGGCATTGAGCGAGTGCCGAGCTCGAAGCTCGAGTTCCAACTGAGCTTCGACACCGCGTGGAGAAGCTGGGCGCCCGCCACCAGATTCCCGTCGATCCGCGAACCGGGCGCGGGTGAACTCATCTGGGCCGGCGTCGG
>JAFAFN010000568.1 GCA_023423475.1 Actinomycetes bacterium
CTCGGTCACGGCCGCATCGACGGGCATCGGCTCGATCGGTGCACCGAGCCAGTGCTCGGTGCGGGCGTAGCGAGGACGTGAGACGTGCCAGCCGCCGTCGTTCGTCGCACGCAGCACACGGCCCTCGCTCGACAGGACGGTCAGGACCCGCGGCGCCACCGGGATCATGCGCCCCCACGACTTCCCCCTGCCGTACTCCATCTCGCCCTCGAGCAAAGGGGCACGCTCCCTCAGCTCGGTGACGTTCAGCTCGTCCGTGCCCAGTGCCTCCAACGTCTGGGACGTCGCGGCGTCGAGCCAGGCGGCACCGTCCGCGTGCAGGCCCGCCGCCTCGACGTCCTTGATGAGCTTGCGCCGTTCGCTCGCCGCCACGCGGTCCGAGGCGCCCGACTGCACCGCGGGCAGCAGCTCACGCCGCACGACCCACAGGGTGCGGCGCATGGCCATCACCCTGACCAACGAGCGATCGCCGTACAGCGCCGCGTCGAGCTCGTCGGGTGACGTGCCCGCGGTGCGGACGTGCACCGACAGCGAGACCGTCGGAGGGTCGGTCGCGTGGAGCGCGACCAGGGCCTCGGCCGCGTCGAGCGGACCCTGGGCAGCGTGGCCCGGTGCCAGCCGGTGTCGGATGGCGAGCCGAGCCCTCCGTTCGATGTGGTCGATCGATCGCATCGACCGAGACTGTCACGTCCGACGGGCGACCAGGACCGCGTCGTGCAGCAGCATCGCGGCGCCGTCCGGACCGACGGCCTCCCGGGGACGACGATCTGCGACCTCGATCTCCCAACCGGCGCCGAGCTCGCCCACCAGCTGCTCCGCGGTGAAGTACATCGACGGCACGTTCGGGCGGGGTGCACCGGCCTCGCGATCGGAGAAGTCGTGACCCACGATCAGCAGCCGTCCTCCCTCGGCGACGGCCTCGGCCAGCCGGCGGTAGAGCGGGATGCGCTGCTCCGGCGGCAGGTGCATGAACTGCGCCGACACCAGCTGGACGCTGCGCGGCGCGACGTCCCAGCCGTCGACCAGATCGCACTGCCGCCAGGTGAGCCGACCTGCGAGCTCCGCCCCGAGCGCGTCGGCCTCGGCCGCCCCCTTGTCGAGCGCGGTCTGCGAGATGTCGAACGCGGTCACCTGCCAGCCCTGCGTCGCGAGCCAGATCGCGTCGGCCCCCTCGCCCGCTCCGACGTCGATCGCGCGACCCGGCTCGAGGCCCGCGGCCTCGGCGACCAGCTGCGGGTTCGGGTCGCCGCTCCAGATGCGGTCCTCGGAGCCGTAGCGCTCCTCCCAGAAGGCCCGGTCCATGACCGGCACCCCACCGTCGTGGCGGGCGTGTGCCACCGCGTCGTCGGTCTCTTCGCGCACGAGGTCGGCGTTCACGATGGCGCCCGCCATCGATCCGGCGGCGGCTGCGTGGCTGACCTGCTGCATCGGGTCGGTGACGTTGCCGGCGAGCCAGACACCCGGCACGGCGCTCGCCCCGAACGCCTCGGAGGGCACGTGGGTGCCGATCCCCATCTCGTGCTCGACGGGGACGAGTCCGAGACCTTCGAGGAAGCCGGCACGCGCTTCGAAGCGTGGGCCGACCACGACGGCGTCGGCCGGCACGACCTCTCCGTTCGACAGGCGCACACCGGTGATGCGGTCGGCCTCGACCACGATCTCGGCGACCGGTCCGTCGAGCACCTCGACGCCGCGCGCCGAGAGCCGCTCGCGGTCGACCGCACCCGGACCGTCCGCCTCGTGCACGACGACGGTCAAGTGCTCGGTGAGCTGGCGGAACAGCCCTGCGGCGTGTGCCGCCATGGGAGAGGTCGCGAGCACGACCACCCGCGAGCCGCGCACCTCGTAGCCGTGGCAGTACGGGCAGTGCAGCACGTCCCGCCCCCAGCGCTCCGCCAGGCCGGGGATCGACGGCAGCACGTCGGTCAGGCCGGTCGCCACGACCAGACGGCGGGCACGGACCCTGCCGCCGCCTTCGACCTCGACGGTGAAGCCGTGATCGACGTCGCCGTCGACGGTTCGCACCCGTCCGTCGACCAGCTCGACGCCGTAGCCGGCGACCTCGGCCCGACCGGCCGCGACGAAGTCCGCGGGCGACATGCCGTCGCGGCTGAGGTAGCCGTGCATGTGCGCGGACGGGGCGTTGCGAGGGTCGCCGGCGTCGATGACGGCGACGGAACGCAGCGACCGGGCGAGCATGAGCGACGCCGCGAGTCCGGCGGCACTGCCGCCGATCACGGCGACGTCGACCTCGAGGGTTGCGCCCTCCGGCAGGTCGGTGGGGTTCGGAACGTTGGAGCTCTCGTCTGCAGCCATGGGTCGACCGTAAACCCATCAGGCACTTTCCGCATAGCACCTTGCATGATTCGCAAGATGCTGGCACGCTGGCACCATGTCGTCGCAAGCAGGGTCACCGCAAGCAGCCTCACCGTCCGGAGCGCCGTTCGAGTCTGCGATCGCGCCCTCCGACGTCGAAGCGGTCGTTCGTGCTCGCCTGCGGGGGCTGCGGGTCTCGTTCGGATGGTCGCTCGACGAGCTCGCCCAGCGGACCCACCTGAGTCCGTCGACCATCAGTCGGATCGAGACCGGAAAGCGCACCCTGAGCCTCGACCTGCTGCTGCCGCTGTGCACCGCGTTGCAGGTGGACGTGGCGACGTTGATCGACGTCACCACCGACGACGACGACGTGGTGATCCGGCCGGTCGAGACGAGCGCGCCCGGACTGACGTCGTGGCCGCTGACGCGCAACCACGGGCCCAACGGCGTCGTCGCCGCCAAGTTCCGCATCGAGACGACCGAGGACGACATCGAGCTTGACGAGCGCCGCGTCCACCCCGGACACGACTGGTTCTTCGTGCTGTCGGGCACGGTGCTGCTGCTGCTCGGCGACCGACGCATCGTGGTCGAGGCGGGTGAGGCGGCGGAGTTCTCGACGATGACACCGCATGCCTTCGTCGCCGTCGACGGTCCTGCCGAGCTGCTGACGATCTTCGATCGCGACGGACAGCACGCCCACCTGTCCGGCGGCGCCGGCCACCGGTGAGGTGATCGTCAGGCGGGGGTGCCGTTGGCTGCCAGCTCGGCGATCGCTCGCATCCAGCTGCCGCCGACCGCCGCGAGGTCCGCGACGCCGACACACTGGCACACGCTGACGGCCACCTCGTAGCGGCCGATCACGGCGAGCGCACGGGGGAAGCGCTGCCCTTCGGTGATGCGGTCGTAGATCACGCCGCCGACCGGGACGTCGAGCGGTCGCAGCCCGAGTGCGTCACGGCAGATGCGACCGACGTGCACGTCGAAGTAGTCGAGCGCGCCCTGCTCGGACGCGAACTCCATCACATGGACCGAGTAGTGGTCGGCCTCGTACACGTAGGACACGTCGACGGACCGCACGAAGCCGGCGTCCCCGAGCACCGCCCTCCGCTCCTCGGGGGCGATCATGTTGGTGTTGAGCGCCATGAACTGCTCGACCGAGCCCGCCTCGACCACGTCCACGACCTGTTGCCACTCGTGTCCCGGGAGCGGCATGGCGGCGATGGTGCCGTCCGCGGCCGCCCGTACGAGGTCCTGGGCCACCGGCGTGCCCGGCGGCAACATGTGTCGGCACAACGGTCGACCGACCTGAGCGATGGTGTCGCCGTGACGCTCAGGCCCGCAGCACCACCAGGAACTGTCCACCACCCTGTTCGACCCCACCATCGAGGGCGAGCTGTGGAGTGAGACGTGAGAGCCGGTCGAGCAGCCACGTGATCGCGTCCTCGGCGTCCTGCTCGGTCGGGCAGCGAGCCATGATCTCGCGGCCACCCTTGCGGTCGAGTCGCTCCACGGCGGTGACGATCACGGCGGGGTCGACCACGAAGAGGTGATCCGGCCACGACACCTCGGGAGCGACCGCCCCCTTGCGGGTGTTGCAGTCGCGATGCGCGAGCCGCTCGGTGCCGAACACGGACGGCCGACCTTTGCTCTTGGCCTTGGTCACGACGGCGTCGACGCTCGGCCCTCGGGGGTCGTTCACCGACATGTCCGGGTCGACCGGTTCGTCGCAGAGCCAGCAGCGCCAGCCGTCGGCCTCGCCGACGTCGTCGAGGCGGGCCATCAGCGCCCGAGCAATCCGGCGACGTCGACGCCCTTCAGCAGCTCACCGAGGTCGAGCGAGTCGAGCTGCGCGCCGCTGGGCAGGTGACCGCCAGGGGTGAGTGCGTCGACCGCCGCCGGGATGATCGCCGCGAGCCCACCTGCAGCGGTCTCGGGGGCGACGCCCAGCTGCTCGGCGATCGCGCCGAGCCGGGTGCGGCCGACCGCTCGCTCGACGCCGCCGACCTCGGTCGGCTCGTTCGCGCCGTTTCCGAGCCAGCTCTGCACCTTCGACTCCTCGCCCGCGTCGTTGAAGCCGGCGAGCAGGTCCTGGAGCCCGTCGGTCCGCAGGAGGTTGCCGAGCGCACCCACGAGTCCCGAGCCGTCGCCGAACTGTTCCGAGAGGTTCATGACGACGACGCTAGTGGGCACCCTCGGGCGCGCTCGCCCCTTGGACCCAGCCGTCAGACGATGAGGCCGAGCCCGCGCTGGCAGTGCGGGCCACCCCAGTGCTCGACGATCTGACCGTCGCGCATGCGGAGCACCGCCGTGCCGTTGATGTGCACCGGTCGGCCGCTGGGCGCGACGTCGAAGAAGGCGGTGCCGGTGTGGGTGCCGGTCAGCGACCAGTTCGACACGATGAGGTCGTCGGACTCGATGAGCAGGTTCACGTCGAAGGACATGTCGGGGAAGGCGGACCGTGCCTGGTCCCACCACTCCTGCTCGCTGCCGCGGACGTCGCTGCCCACGGCCTCGGGTGTCACGCGATCGGTCACGTGGCTGACGAAGTCCGGCGACCAGAAGTCGAAGACCGCGGCGGTGTCACCCGCCAGCATCCTGGTGCTGTAGTCGCCGAGCGTCCTGAGGTTGTCCGAGGCAGTTCCCATCGCGGGGACGCTAGCGATCGCAGTCATCGTCATG
>JAFAFN010000585.1 GCA_023423475.1 Actinomycetes bacterium
CGACCGGATCGGTCCCGGGCTGGTCGGTCCCGGGCTGATCGGGCCCAGGCTGATCGGGCACGGTGTGGTCGAGCTGGGTCATGCCAGTGGTCCTTGGGGTGTGGCGGCAGCGAGCAGATCGGCGAGTTCGTCGTCGGCGAGCGTCTCTCGCTCGAGCAGCGCCGCGGTGAGCACGTCCAGCGCGCTCCGGTGCTGTTCGAGGATACGGCGTGCACGGTCGTGAGCTTCGTCGAGCAGGCGAGCGACCTCTTCGTCGATGCGGGCGGAGAGCTCGTCGGAGTGAGCGGACGCGGCGCTGTGGTCACGGCCGAGGAACGGCTCGCCGTCGCGGTCGGCGAAGCGCTGGGGGCCGAGCTTCTCGCTCATGCCGAACTCGGTCACCATCGACCGGGCGATCCGGGTGGCCCGATCGATGTCGTCGGTGGCCCCGGTGGTGATCTCGCCGACGACGACCTCTTCCGCCGCGCGGCCGCCGAGGGTCATCGCGAGCAGGTCGGACAGCTCGGAGCGCGAGTGCAGCCGCCGGTCCTCGGTGGGCAGCATGATCGTGTACCCGAGTGCCGCGCCCCTGGCGACGATCGAGATCTTGTGGACCTCGTCGGAGTGCGGCAGCAGGTGGCCGACGAGCGCGTGCCCGCATTCGTGCACGGCGACGGTGCGGCGCTCGGCGTCGCTCATGATGCGGCTCAGGCGCTCGGGGCCGCCGATGACCCGCTCGACCGCCCGCCCGAGATCCGCGCGGCTGATCTGCTCGGAGCGCTCCCTGGCGGCGAGCAGCGCTGCCTCGTTCAGGAGGTTCGCGAGGTCGGCGCCGGTGAAGCCCGGGGTCCGACGGGCGAGCAGCTCGAGGTCGACGTCGTCGGCGAGGGGCTTGTCACGTGAGTGCACCTCGAGGATGGCGAGGCGACCGCCGACGTCGGGGGCGTCGACGACGACCTGTCGGTCGAAGCGACCGGGCCGCAGCAGCGCGGGGTCGAGCACGTCGGGGCGGTTGGTCGCAGCGATCAGGATCACGCCGCTCGAGGCGTCGAACCCGTCCATCTCGACGAGCAGCTGGTTGAGCGTCTGCTCGCGCTCGTCGTGCCCTCCGCCCACGCCGGTGCCACGGTGGCGACCGACGGCGTCGATCTCGTCGACGAAGATGATCGCGGGGGCCGACTGCTGGGCCCGCTTGAAGAGGTCGCGGACCCGGCTCGCGCCCACGCCGACGAACATCTCGACGAAGTCCGATCCCGAGATGCTGAAGAACGGTGCGTCGGCCTCGCCCGCGACCGCCCGGGCGAGCAGCGTCTTGCCGGTGCCCGGCGGGCCGCAGAGCAGCACGCCCTTGGGGATGCGTGCACCCAGCGCCGAGAAGCGCCCCGGGTCCTTCAGGAACTCGACGATCTCTCGCAGCTCGTCGACGGCTTCGTCCGCGCCGGCGACGTCCGCGAAGGTGATCCGGTCGTCGCCGTCCTCGTTCAGCCGGGCGTTGGAGCGCCCGAACTTCATCGCGCGACCGCCGGACTGCATCTGCGAGACGAACCAGATGAACACGCCGACGACCAGGAGGGTGGGCAGCAGTCCGAGGAGCAGGTCGACGACGGTCGAGCCGTCGTCGGTGTCGGCGTCGGCCTCGACGCCTTCGGCGAGCAGGTCGGTCGTGAGCGTCTCGCCGTAGGCCTCCGGGAAGGTCACCCGGTACTCGGTGCCGTCGGTCAGCTCGCCCTCGACGGTGGAGCGCTCGTTGTAGATCGTCGCGGTGCGGACCTGGCCCTCGTCGAGGCGCTCGGTGAACTCGTCGAGGCGCAGCGTCTCCGGCGCAGGGTCACGCAGCAGGACCGACGCGGCGACGACCGCGACCAGGGCCAACACGACCGCCACGGTCGTCCACGATCGCAGGATGCTCGCCAGCTTCGATCTCACCGACCCGCCAGGGTACCGACGGTGCCTGACATCGAGGCACCGACATCAGGACCCGCCGGGAGGGTGTGCCGCTCAGTCCTCGTCGGGCTCGTAGACCGCGAGGTAGCGCAGGTTGCGGAACTTCTCGCCGACGTCGAGGCCGTAGCCGACCACGAAGTCGCCGGGGATCGTGAAGCCGACGTAGCGCACGCCGAGGCCCTCGAGGTCGGCGGACTCGCGGGCGAGCAGCGTGCACACCTCGAGGCTCGCGGGGCCGCGTGCCTCGAGGCTGCGGCGCAGGTAGCGAAGGGTGAGTCCGGTGTCGACGATGTCCTCGACCAGGATGACGTCACGACCGGTCAGGTCGACGTCGAGGTCCTTGACCAGGCGGACGACGCCCGAGGTCCTCGTCGAGGAGCCGTACGAGGACACGGCGATGAAGTCGATCTCGACGGGCAGGTCGATCGCGAACGCGAGATCGGTGAGGAAGGCGTACGCGCCCCGCAGCACGCACACGAGCAGCGGACGGCGGTCCGCGTACTCCTCGGTCAGCTCGGCGCCGATCTCGCGGATGCGGTCGGTCAGCTGCTGTTCGGTGAGCAGGATGCGCCCCACCGAACCTTCGGAGGTGAGTCGGGGCTGCAGCTGCTCGGCGTCATCGCTCATCAGCCGTCGACGTTAGCGCCGTTCACCGGAGGATCCGCCGTCCGCCCTGCGCCGGGCGCGACGAGTCGGAGGCGTCCCGCGGTGCGTCGCACCGTCCACCCTCCGGTGACGTCGCAGCCGACGCTCGCGCCGACGGCGACCTCCATGATCCGAGCCGTCGCGGCGGCGTCGGGTGGATGCGCAGCGCCCGTCGTGCGCAACCACCACGCTCTCAACGCGGTGGTCGCGAGCGGCGCGGGCGCCGCGGCGAGCGCGGCGGCATCGGTCGGGTCGAGCGCCGCGGCGAGCACGTCGAGCAGGTCCGCCTGGTCCGCCGACAGCTCGGCGAGACGTGCCAGCAGCGGCGCGACGTCCCTGCCGGCGATGTCGTCGAGCAGTGGCATGACCTCGTGGCGGACCCGGTTGCGGGTGAACCGTGGGTCGTCGTTGGTCGGGTCCTCGAGCGGGACCACACCGAGGTGGTCGCAGAGCGCCCTGGTCTCGGCGCGTCGCAGGGCGAGCAGCGGGTGTCGATCGGGCCGCATGGCGGCGAGGCCCGTCGGCCCAGTGCCCCGCAGCAGTCGCAGCAGCACCGTCTCGGCCTGGTCGTCCGCGGTGTGTCCCAGCAGCGCATCGGCGGGGAGCGACGCGTGGCGTGCCGCTCGTGCGCGGGCCTCGAGGTCGCTGCCCGGCGCCACGGGTGCCCGTACCGAGCGGACCTCGACCCCCCAGGGCTCGACCACCGCGGCGACGTGTCGGGCCTCGAGGTCGGACCCCTCGCGGAGCGCGTGATCGACGTGCACCGCCACCACGCGTAGATCGGCCGCGACGGCGAGCGCGACGAGCGCCGTCGAGTCGGCGCCACCGGACACCGCACAGGTCACCTCACGACCCGCAGGAGGGAACCCGCAACGTGCGAGCAGCTCCCCGACCACCGGGTCGGTCCCGTCAGGAACCGCCGGCGGGACCCGCTCGACGCCGGAGGTCACGCAGCCGACGTGGTGGCGGCGACCCGGGCGAGCCAGAGCTCCGGCTCGCGGATCTCGACCAGGGTGGGCAGGTTCTCGGAGCGTTCGAACGCCCGGTTGAGCAGCGAGGGGCCGCCCTCGTCCTCGACGACCTCGATGAAGTGCTCGCCCTGCTCGTACTGGTTGAGCTTGGCCTCGAGGCCGATCAGGCGCTGGAGCAGCTTCGTGCCGACGCTCAGCTCCTTGCGGCGCGACCGCAGCACCCGGGCGAACCGTGGCGCGGAGGGGACCTGCTCGAGCGCCGCTCGGTCCATGGTGACGTCGCCGTGGCCCTCGAGCAGGCTCATGAGCCCACCGACCTTGTCCATCGCCACGCGCTGGTCGGCGCTGGCGAAGAGCGCCACGACCCCGCCGTCGTCGAGCGGGTTCGTCCTGGTCCGCACCGCCTCGGCGACACGACCCGCCGCGGTGAACAGGCGCTTGGGGTCCGGTTCGACCGCCCCCATGAGCTCCTCGACGAGGCCGAGGAAGTACTCGCGCAGCCACGGCACGCCGGTGAACTGCGTGCGGTGGGTCACCTCGTGCAGCGCGACCCAGAGGCGGAACTCCTCGGGCGGGAACGAGTGCCGCTTCTCGAGCGCCAGGATGTTCGGCCCGACGTAGTAGACGAGGTCCTGGTCCTCGGGATCCTCCTCCTCGAGCACCAACAGGTCGTACTGGCCCAGCACCCGAGTCGACATCCACCCGAGCAGACCGCCGAGCTCGACCGCGGCGAACTTGCCGGAGAGCGCTCCGACGGGCCCGCCGGAGATGTCGTCGAGTCGACCGAGCACCGGTCGGAGCAGCCGGCGGTAGCTGGCCAGGTTGGCCCTGACCCAGTCGTCTCGGTCCACGACCTTGGCGCGTGCCTGACCGGCGAGCGAGGTGAAGCCGGTCTCGGCCTCGACGTAGCCCTGGGCGCGGCGGGTCAGCTCCTCGAAGTCCCTGGCCATGCCCGCCGCGTGGTACGAGCTCGCGAAGGGGTCGTTGCCGGACAGCCGCGTAGCGACCTTGGCCGCCAGATCCCAGTCGACGGCGTCACTCATGCCCACACCCCGGTTTCGTCCGGCCCCCGGTCGGTACGGCTCCCGACGTGCGCGAGCACGCCGGACCCGGAGGCGTCAGCTGTCGTTGTTCGGGTAGCGGGTCTTGGTGACCCGCGACGCGTAGAGCCCGAGGACGGAGATGACCAGCAGCACGGCGCCGGCTGCGATCGGGACGGCGAGCCAGAAGTGCCAGACCTTGTCAGCTGCGAACAACATGGAACCCATCCTAGGGACCGACGCCGGTGCCGGTCATCTTCGGGCCTCAGGTCGATGACCCTGCGAGTGCTCGCTGCTGCCCGGTCGGGGCCTCTGCCGCATCCGGCGAGTCCTCGATCGTCGAGTAGTAGTCCTGCTTGCGGACCCATGTCCCGCAGTGGTGACACCTACTGACAGCGCCTGCGCACAGGCCCTCGCAGTAGCGGCACCCCGTTGTGCTGCTCATGCTTGCCTCCGTTGTCAGGTCCCGACACCCGATGGAAGGTGCTCCACCGGTCCGTCATCGGACCGCAATGCTCACCTGACCCAGTGAAGCGAACGCGACGCGCCGATACAACCCCCTAAATGACCCATCTGAGAGGAACGTCGGTGCGGGCACCCGCTGGTGCCGTGGATCAGGCGCGGCGGTCCGAGACCAGCCACGCCGCAGCGGCGCTGGCGCCCGCGGCGCTGAACACCGCCGGCCAGGCGCCGATCTTCTTCGCCAGCGGGTGCGACAGACCGAACGAACCCAGGTAGACGGCGTTCAGCGCCGCCGCACCGACGGGACCGGAGGTCTCGACCCACTTGCGGGTCGAGATCGCTCCACCCACGGCGAGCACGGCACCGCCGAGCGGGCGGATCTTGGTCTCTCGGGCGACGAGGTAGCCCCCGACGAGCGAGGCGGCGACGATCGGGGCGGTGGGAAGAGCCATGGACGCCGACCCTATCGGCGCGTCCCGACGGCCAGGACCGCGGTGGCACCAGCCACACCCGACAGAACCCTCCAGGAGTGGGGCCGGTGGGGACGCAGCTGGCATCCTCGTCGGGTGAGTGACCCCACGCGACCGACCCCGGCCGAGCTGAGCGAACGCCTCCGAGAGGTGACCGCGCTGCTGGAGTCGCTCGCGGAGAACCGCGATCCGATCCGCGAGCTGCCCGAGGAGGACCGCATCCGGTTCCTCAACGCGGTCGGCGACGTCTACTGCCCGGATCCGGAGGAGCGACGCCAGCGGGTGAAGGCCCGGCGTCGGGACCAGCGTGCCGCCCGCGTGCGCAACGACGAGGACGTGCTCGATGCGACCGGCATCCGCGTGCTGCGCGCCAAGCCGGTGTTCACCACGCCCAACGTGTTCCCGCCCGAGGACCTGCATCAGCAGGACGTCGACGCGATCGGCTTCCGCGAGGTGTCCGAGGAGCAGCACTGCTACGTCTGCAAGGTCAAGTACCGGCAGGTCCACCACTTCTACGACCAGCTCTGCCCCGAGTGCGCCGAGTTCAACCACATGAAGCGCACCGAGACCGCGGACCTCTCCGGTCGGGTCGCCCTGCTCACCGGTGGTCGGGTCAAGATCGGCTACCAGGCCGGGCTCAAGCTGCTGCGGGCGGGGGCGTACCTGGTCGTCACCACCCGCTTCCCCCGCGACTCGGCGGTCCGCTACTCACAGGAGCCCGACTTCGAGGACTGGGGCGACCGACTCGAGATCTACGGACTCGATCTGCGCCACACACCGAGCGTCGAGCAGTTCTGCCGGCACCTCGACACGACGCTCGGACGCCTCGACCACATCGTGAACAACGCGTGCCAGACCGTGCGCCGGCCGCCCGAGTTCTACCGGCACATGATGGAGCTCGAGACGGGCTCGCTGCGCGAGCTGCCATCGGACGCGGTCGCGCTGCTCGGCGGCGTCGACGGTCTGCGCCAGCCCGACCTGGTGGGCGGGTCCGACGCCGTGAACGGCTCCGGCGCACTGCCGGCGGTCGCCGGGCGCGGCACCTCGTCGGCGGAGCTCTCGCAGGTGCCGCTGCTGCCCGAGGACCACACCAGCGGACACCTCTTCCCCAACGGCAGGTTGGACCAGGACCTCCAACAGGTCGACCTGCGCGAGGACAACTCGTGGCGTCTGACCCTCTCCGAGGTCTCGTCGATCGAGCTGCTCGAGACGCAGCTGGTCAACGCCGTCGCGCCGTTCGTCCTGAACGCCCGGCTGAAACCGCTGATGCTCCGGACCCCGGAACGCGACAAGCACATCGTGAACGTCTCGGCGGTCGAGGGGCAGTTCTACCGGCGCTTCAAGACCACGAAGCACCCGCACACGAACATGGCCAAGGCGGCCCTGAACATGATGACGCGGACCAGTGCGACCGACTACGCCCAGGACGGCATCCACATGAACAGCGTCGACACCGGCTGGGTGAGCGACGAGGACCCGGTGCACATCGCCGAGCGCAAGACCTCGGAGCACCGCTTCCACCCGCCGCTCGACATCGTCGACGGCGCGGCACGGATCGTCGACCCGATCATCGACGGAGCGAACACCGGCCGGCACCACGTGGGCGAGTTCCTCAAGGACTACCGGCCGACCGACTGGTGACGTCCCGGTTGGTGAGGTGCCGGCTGGTGACGTGACAGCCCTCGCCGTGACCGACGACCGGGCGACCGGGTACATCTCCCCGGAAGTTCCTCGGGACCTGGGGCGACGGCCGGGGTATCATTCCGTCGTCCCGAGGAGGCACGGGGCTGCAAGGCGACTGGGAGAACACGCTGATGAGCGCGATGCACACACCTACCAATCGAGGTCGGGCCACTGCGCTCGGACTCGTCGCGATGCTCGTCGGGCTCGCGATGACCTTCGTCGGCATCGGCGCAGCCGGTGCCCAGGAGCCCGAGCCCGAGCCGACCGACATCTCGGTCGTGTTCACCCCGGCCGACGTCCAGGGTCCGTGTGTTCCCACCGGGTTCGGCCTCACGTACGTCGTGCACTCCGATGACGACGTCTTCCGGCTCACCGTCACCGCCGCATCGCCGCAGTGCTCGCCGATCGAGGCGCACGCCGTCATCTACGCCATGCCGGGCAACGGCGAGGCGTGGCCGCAGGAGCTCGTCGAGAAGGCACCCGTGACCATCAGCGAGGCCGGCGTCTACGAGATCACCTTCTCGAAGGAGTGCGACCCGGTGCAGTTCGACGTGGTGACCGGCGCGACGCCGCAGACCATCACGCCGCTCGGCGAGTTCCACGGCCCGATGCTCTTCCCGTTCGACATCAACACCGCCCAGCAGTACTGGGGCGACGCTGCGGACTGCCCGCCGCCGTCGACCACGACCACGACCTCGACCACGGCGTCGACCACCACGACGTCGACCCCGGAGGTCCTCCCGACCACGATCGTCCCGCCGCCCGAGGTGGACGGCGTCACGACCATCGCCCCGAACCCCGGCAACACCGAGGTCGCCGGCACCAGCACCACCCGTCAGCCGGCGGCACTGGCGCTCACCGGAACCTCGGCCAGCCTCGGCATCTTCGGTGCAGCACTGCTCGTCGCCGGCATGGCGCTCATCGTCATCCAGCGTCGCCGCACCGCCTGATCGACCATCACGTCGTTCCAACGGCCCCCGGCCCCGCACCTCGGTGCAGGACGGGGGCCGTTGCGCGTCCGGGCCGCTCGAGACGCCGAATGGCGAGCGGTGTGCGCGGACGCCGCTCCGGCGGCGCTCCTGCACCGCGCCTGCTGCACCACCAGGATCGGCTGTGCGCCCGGCGCGCTCCAGCGCGCCTGCTGCACCAGCGACTCATCGTGTGCGCTGTGCGCGTCCGACCCCCGGCACGTATCGGCGATGCCAGCGAGTTGCAGCGCACCCTCGGCCAGCAGGTGACAGGATCGCGGGATGAGCTCCGAACGGATCGACGTCCAACGCACCATCGCCGCGCCGGCCGCGGCCATCTTCGAGGTGCTGTCCGACCCGAAGGGCCACGTGGCGATCGACAGCTCGGGCATGTTGATGTCCTCCTCCGGTGAGCCCGTCGCCGCGGTCGGCGACAGCTTCGTGGTGCACATGGATCGCGAGGCACTCAACGACTTCCCGATGGGCGAGTACGACGTCGAGGTGCACATCACCGAGTTCGAGCCGGACCGTGAGATCGCCTGGACCATCAAGGGCGCGATCAAGCCGCAGATCGGCCACGTGTACGGCTACACGCTCGAGCCGATCGAGGGCGGCACGCTGGTCACCTCGTACTACGACTGGTCCGACATCGACCCGGTCTGGCGTGAGGCCGGCATCTTCCCGATCCTCTCCGAGGGTGCGCTCCGTGCGACCCTCGGCATCCTCGCCCGCACCGTCGTCGCCCGCAGCGCCGGGGGGCCGACATGAGCGGCGGCCACACCATCGACATCGCAGCCGGCGATGCGCACGTCGAGGTCCGCGTCGGCGACCGGCTGCTCGCCTCGACCGACCGACCCGTGCTCCTGGCCGAGACGGGGCTGCCGACGCGGTACTACCTGCCCCGTGAGGACGTCCGCATGGATCTCCTGACCCCGACCTCGTTCCACACGACCTGCCCGTTCAAGGGCGAGGCGTCGTACTGGTCCCTCGAGCTCGACGGCGAGACACACGACGGCATCGTCTGGAGCTACGAGGATCCGATCCCCGGGTCCGAGGGCATCGCCGGACTGCTGTCGTTCTACCCGGAGCGGGTCGAGATCCTCGTCGACGGCGTCCCGCTCTCCTGAGACGGAGCTCGCCGCTCGGGTCACCGGGTTGCGCCAGCGCCGCCACTCGACGATCTCGCAACCCACTCGACGGCTGGGTTGCCGTGGCCGCATCGTCGGACCTTGGTGCAACCCAGCGAGATGGCCCGGTCGCCGCCTCAGGCGAGGGCGGTCGGCACGGTCCCCTCGTCGGCCAGGTCGAGCATCTCCTGCATCAGCTGGTCGGTCAGCTCGAGTCGGCGTGAGCGCCAGGCCGGGTCGTGCCAGCGGTTGACCAACTCGTCGGGATCGTCGACGAGGTCGTAGAGCTCGCCGTCCTCGCTGCCGGCGTAGACGCTGAACCGAGCCGTGTCGGTGACGAGCGTGCGCATGCGCAACGGGCGACGGAGCATGGCCATGTCGAAGGGTTCGTCCTCCTCGACCAACGCCACCTCCCTGACCGTCGTGAGCGGATCGTCGAGGACCGGCGTCAGCTCGCGGCCCTGGACGCCGGCGGCCGGGCCGACCCCGCCGAGGGCCATCAGGGTGACGGCGATGTCGGTCGACGAGGCGAGGCTCGCCGACCGGCGACCGTGCGACTCGGGGCGACGGGGGTCGGCCACCACCAGGGGCACGCGCAGCGCGGGCACGTAGTGCATGGCGCTCTTCAGCATCAGGCCGTGGTCGCCGAACATCTCGCCGTGGTCGCTGGTGAACACCACGACGGTGTCCTCCGCGGCGGACGACGCTGCCACGGCGTCGAGCACCCGACCGATCGCATCGTCGATGCACGCGATCGACCCGAGCTCCTTCGCAGCGGCCTCGCGGAAGACCTCCTCGGTCGGCGAGAACGGCTGCACGGCCAGCTCGGGCGGCGGCTTCCCCCGCGACGCACGCCAGCGCTGCAGGTGGCGCGGCGACCCGGAGTGCGGATCGTCGAACGTGGCCGGCATGACCATGTCGGCCGGGTCGAACATGTCGTAGTAGCGCCCGGGCGGGGTGAACGGGTGGTGCGGGTCGGGGAACGAGACCTGCAGGAAGTACGGCTCGTCGCCGGTACCTGCGTCGGCGACGAACGCCGCGGCGCGCTCCCCCACCCAGGTCGTCGGGTAGAGCTCGACGGGCAGTTCGGGTCGCCAGATCTGCCACCACGGTGCGTAGGGGTCGGGCGAGGCGTCGCGGCCCTGGACATCCGCGGGCGACACACCCTGCTCGGCGAGCCACTGCACGTAGTGGCCGCTCATCAGGTCCGCGTGTCCGACGGCGAGCTCGACGTGCTCGAAGCCGTAGTAGCGCTCCGGCAGCGGGACGGGACCCTCGCGGTAGCGGGCGTCGTCCTCGAGCAGGTCCCACCCTGCTGGCCGCGGACGCTCCACTGCGTCCCGGGCCGGCTCGCCGCCGATGACCATGCCGATCAGGTCACGGCCCATGCCCATGTTCTGGAAGTGCGCCTTGCCGACCAGACCCGTGCGATAGCCCGCCTCGTGCAACAACCCCGGCACGGTCAGCGCGTCGGGGTCGAGGGCGATCCCGTTGAATCGCGTTCCGTGCACCGAGGGCATGCGGCCGGTCATCAGCGTCGCCCGGTTCGGCATGCAGATCGGGTTGGCGGCGAACGCCCGGTCGAAGACCGTGCCTCGTCGGGCGAGCGAGTCCAGCTGGGGCGTCGACGCCACGGGGTGCCCGCCGAAGCCGGTGTGATCCGGACGGTGCTGGTCGGTGATGATCAACACGACGTTGGGCCGTCGTGCCTCCTCGACCTCGTTCGCACCGCCCTGGCCGCTCACTGCGAGGGCACCCAGGTCCCGTGGAAGCCGAAGGGCACCCGGACCGGCAGCTGGACCTCGGCGATCGGACCGGCGGCCACGTCCTGTGCGTCGAACACGCCGAGCGAGGAGCGGTCGGTGGTCCGGTCCCACAGGTACGTCATGACCCACCCGTCGCCCTCGTCCGCGTCGGCATCCCTGGGCACGAAGTACGGCTCACCGCCGCGGATGTCGGGGCTCGGATCCCAGCGGTCCTCGGTCCCCTTGGCCAGGTCGAGGTGGCAGATGCCGGCCAGTTCGAACCCGTAGGGCTCGTCGGGCTCGGTCGGCACGGCGAACCACCCGTGATCGCTCGCCCTGCCGGTGTAGCGGCGGTCGAGCCCCGGCAGGTCGATCGAGCGGTCGTAGAGCTCGGTCTCGGCGAGCGTGAGCTGCGACGCGCTGGTGCCGATTCGCCACTCGGTCAGACGGGGTGGCACGAGGTCGCCACGTGGACCGAACGCCTCGGGCAGCTTGTGCACGTTCACCACGACATCATCGCCGGCGCGGTGGGCGTTGTAGCCGTGGAACACGAAGCTCGTCGGCACGTCGACCCAGCGGATCTGCTCGGCCGGGCCGCCGAGGGACATGATGCCGACCTTGCTCGGCCCGTCCGGATCCCAGTGGAAGGGCACCGCGGGGTTCGGGTTGGACTCGTCCGCGCCGAACATGACCGGCCCGATCCAGAACACGACGTCGGAGTCGGTGATCGCGAAGTCGTGGATCATGGTGACCTCGTCGACCGGGACCGGCACCACGGTGTCGAGCACGCCGTCGGGGGTCGCCGAGTAGTAGGTCAGCGCGGGTCGGAGGAACTCGTAGCCGAAGAAGTGGATGCGCCCGGTCTCGGGGTCGATCTTCGGATGCGCCGTCATCGTGTCGCCCAGTCGTCCGTCGTAGCTGAACGACCCGACCGTCGAGAGGTCGTCGGTCGAGAGCTCGAAGGGCCAGCCGACCTCACCGAGGCTCAGCAGCTTGCCGGCGTGCTCGATGACCGACACATTGCTCTGGTTGTTCTCCTTGCCGGGCGCCCCGCCGAACTCCATGAGACCCTTGCCCGCCTGCTGCAGGGGTGTGGCGATGTAGCGGTTGCGATACCAGAGGGCCTCGCCGTCGGAGAGCTGCACGCCGTGCACCATCCCGTCACCGAGGAACCAGTGCAACGGCTCGCCCGCCGCGGAGTTCGAGCCGTTGCGAACGAACAGTCCGTTCAACTCGGGCGGCAACGAACCCTTGACCGTGAGGTCGGTGATCGTCTCCTCGACGCTGACCGGCGCGAAGTTGCCCTGCACCCAATACGGCCGAGCGGGGTCGTAGGCGGCCGGCACCACCGTCGGTCCGGTCGCCGTCGTCGAGCTCGACGAGCCGGCAGCTCCCTTGGCCACGCCGTCGCTCGCGCCTTCGCTGGCGCAGCCGGCGAGCCACCCGGCCGCCAACGCGCCGGCCGCACCGGCGGTCACGCCCGTCAGCAGGCTCCGACGGCTCGTCGCGCGCCCGCGCTGCGCACCCGCCCCTGTCTCGATCTCCACGCCGTGCACTCCCTCTCGGAACGGCACCCCCGCCGTTCGTGGTGCACATCCTGCCC
>JAFAFN010000588.1 GCA_023423475.1 Actinomycetes bacterium
ACGGCCTCGGCCTCGTCGGCGACGGCGATGTCGACCACGCCGTTGGTGACCTGGACGTCGAGCGGGCCGACCTGCTCCGGCGTGAACACGCCGAGCCCGCCGCCCTCGATCATCGCGGGGCCGCCCATGGCGATGTTGGCGCCCTCGGTGGCGATGATCACGTCGCAGCAGCCGAGCAGCGCGGCGTTGCCGGCGAAGCAGCGGCCGCTGGCGATGCCGACGAGGGGCACCCGTGCGCTCAGCCGGGCGAACAGGCGGAACGCCTCGACGTCGAGCCCCGAGGTGGTCGGTACGTCCGTGTCGCCCGGACGGCCGCCGTCGCCCTCGGTGAAGAAGACGACCGGCAACCGCTCCCGTTCGATCACGTCGAACAGGCGGTCCTTCTTGTGGTGGTTGAAGTAGCCCTGGGTGCCGGCGAGGACCGTGGCGTCGTAGGAGAGCACTGCGGTGCGCACGCCGTCGACCGTGGCGACTCCGGCGACGAGGCCGTCCGCCGGCGTTCGATCGATCAGCTCGTCGATCGAGCGACGCGAGCGTTGGGCCGCCACGACCAACGGGCCGTACTCGACGAAGCTGCCCGGATCGACGAGATCGGCGATGTTCTCCCGTGCCGTGCGCTGCCCACGCGAGCGCCGCCGTTCGACCGCAGCAGGACGACGTTCGTCGAGCGTCCGCTCGTGGCGGTCCAGCACCTCGGCGACGTCGGCTCGCACCGATGGGGCGACCTGCGCGATCCCGGCACCTTCGTCGCTGGCCGCCTGCCGGACCTCGGCGGCCAGCTCGACGAGCACCGCGCCGGCAGGCACCGTCGAACCGACCTCGACGTGGACCGCGACCACACGGGCATCCGCGTCGACAACCAGCGGGTACTCCATCTTCATGGACTCGAGCACCACGGCGGCGCCGCCCGCACCGATGACGTCGCCGGGTGTCGCGACGCTCAGGACGGTGCCGGCGATGGGGGAGCGGAGCTCGCTCACCCGTCGAGCATGCCGGGGTCGTCGGGCACGTCGACCGCGTGCTGGCGCAGGACGTCGAGCGGCACGAGGTCGAGGCAGCGCTCGTGGGTCGCAGCCAGCACGACCGGCGCGGCGGCACCGGCCTCGTGCGCTCGGAGCCAGTTCGCGGCCGTGACGCACCAGCGGTCGCCCGGCACCAGCCCGGGGAACCGGTACTGGGGCATGGGCGTGGAGAGGTCGTTGCCGATGCTGCGCTGGTGCTCGAGGAACTCGCTGCTCACCACGGCGCAGATGGTGTGGCTGCCGAGGTCGTCGGGACCGGTGCTGCAGCATCCGTCCCGGTAGAAGCCGGTCAGCGGGTCGGTGCCGCACGGGTCGAGCGCGCCACCGAGCACGTTGCGCTCGCGCTGGTCGTCGGATGACATCCCCCGAGTATGGCCGTCAGTCGCGACGGGCGTTGTCCAGGCGGGCGACGGCCTCGTGGTGGACCGCCCCCAGGTCGGTGCTGCGCTCCACGGCCCGTTCGAGCACCTCGACGTCGAAGGGGTGCACCGTGGCGAAGTCCAGGAGCTGTCGGGCGTCACCGCCGACGAGCAGCGATTCGCGCAGGCAGACGTCGATCACGTGGCGCAGGTCGGTCGCGAACGGCGCGTCGCTGCCCGGCAGCAGCGACCCTCGGTAGGCCACCGACGCCGCCGACAGATCGCCCGCGTCGAGGTGTCCCTGCACCCGGAGCGCGTCGATCTCGACGGGCACCGTGAGCCGGTACGGGCGCGACGCGATGGCGCCGCCGAGCAGCTTGCGGAGCTGCGACAGGTCGGACTTGGTCGTCGCCGGACTGACGGGGCGGTCGCCGTAGACCAGGGCCTGGAGCCGGTCGAGGCTGCACGGCCCCTCGACCGCGAGTGCGACGAGCAGCTCGATCTGGCGCGGCCCGATGCGCAGCGGTCGGCCGCCGAAGGACGCGCCGGCACCGCCCAGCACCGACAGCTGGAGCATGGGCACCGTCGTCGGCTCCGGCAGGTGCTCCGAGACCAGCCGACCGAGGGTCGCCACGGTGATCTCGGCGAGCGGCGACGCGGTGTCCCAGCGCCCCGACAGGTCGATGACGCCGACGCAGCGTCCGGTGCGGTCCACCACCGGGGCCGACCAGCACGCCCAGTCCCGAACGGCGTCGCACCAGTGCTCGGCGGAGAAGACCGTGGCGACCGAGCGCGTGCGCAGCGCCAGGCCGAGGGCGTTCGTTCCGGCGGACGCCTCGTCCCAGCGACCGCCCGGGACGAAGCCGACGCGCTCCGCGGCGCGGCGCATCGTCGGTCCGCCCGAGCTCCACAGGATGCGGCCCTCGTGGTCGGTCACCGCAGCGACCATGTCACCGGCCTCGGCGGCCCGGGAGAGCTGCTCCTCGAGTCCGACGCCCGCCCGCCGGATCGGCGACGCCGCCCAGCGCTCTCGTGTCTCGGTGGGGGCCAGGTCGACCGGCGCGGCATCGGTGTGCGCGCTCAGCACCGGCGCGCAGCGTGACCACGAATCGCCGATGGGACCGCCGACCCGGTCGCCGCGGGCACGCGCGGTCTCGATGTCGGCTCGTCGACGTCGGAGTCGTTCGTCGGCCACGGCGCCCCCCGGCTTCGTGGACGGTCGGTCGCGGTGTGCCACCAACCTTCTCCCCACCCTACGCGCCGGATGCTGGGTGGGAGCGGTCGCGCAGGGGGTGCGGCCGACGGCCGAGGAGGCGCACATGTTGTTCCCACAGCCCGGGGGTGAGGGCAGCCCGATCACCATCAGGAGCCGCTACGACAACTACATCGGCGGCGAGTGGGTCGCGCCCGTCGACGGTCGCTACTTCGAGAACCGCTCGCCGGTGAACGGCAAGGTGTTCTGCGAGGTCGCGCGTGGCACCGCCGCCGACATCGACCTGGCGCTCGACGCCGCCCACGGTGCGAAGCGCGCCTGGGGAGCAGCGAGTCCGGCCGAGCGCTCGGGCGTCCTGCTCGAGATCGCCAGCCGGATGGAGGCGCACCTCGAGGACCTCGCCGTCGTGGAGTGCTGGGAGAACGGCAAGGCCGTGCGCGAGACGCTGGCGGCGGACCTGCCGCTCGCCATCGACCACTTCCGCTACTTCGCCGGCGTGCTGCGCGCCGAGGAGGGCTCGATCACCCAGATCGACGAGACCACCGTCGCCTATCACTTCAACGAGCCGCTCGGCGTGGTCGGCCAGATCATCCCGTGGAACTTCCCGATCCTGATGGCGACCTGGAAGCTGGCGCCGGCGCTCGCCGCGGGCAACTGCGTGGTGCTCAAGCCGGCCGAGCAGACACCGATGTCCATCCTGTACCTGATGGAGCTCATCGGCGATGCCGTCCCGCCGGGTGTGGTCAACGTCGTGAACGGCTTCGGTGTCGAGGCCGGCAAGCCGCTGGCGTCGAGCCCCCGTGTCGCGAAGGTCGCCTTCACCGGCGAGACGACGACCGGCCGGCTCATCATGCAGTACGCCTCGGAGAACCTGAACCCGGTGACACTCGAGCTCGGCGGCAAGAGCGCCAACATCTTCATGGCCGACGTGATGGACGCGGACGACGCGTTCTTCGACAAGGTGCTCGAGGGCTTCACCATGTTCGCCCTGAACCAGGGCGAGGTCTGCACCTGTCCGTCCCGTGCGCTCATCCAGTCGTCGATCTACGACGCGTTCATGGAGCGGGCGATCCCCCGGGTGCAGGCGATCGTGGCGGGCGACCCGCTCGACGGCGACACGATGATCGGTGCGCAGGCGAGCAACGACCAGCTCGAGAAGATCCTGAGCTACCTCGACATCGGTCGAGCCGAGGGCGCCGAGGTGCTGATCGGCGGCAACCAGCGAGAGGTCGCAGGGCACGAGGGCGGCTACTACGTCGAGCCGACCGTGTTCCGGGGCGACAACTCGATGCGGATCTTCCAGGAGGAGATCTTCGGACCCGTCCTGGCCGTGACGACCTTCGACACCGAGGAGGAGGCCCTCGAGCTGGCGAACGACACGCTCTACGGCCTCGGTGCCGGGG
>JAFAFN010000589.1 GCA_023423475.1 Actinomycetes bacterium
ACGGAATGGCGCGGGTGGCTGGCCGACTTCGCCGCGCTGGTGCGTCGCGAGTTGGGCTCGTCGGCTGCGACGTTGCTGAACGCGACCCGTGATGACGCGTCCATGCGGATCGACATCGGCGAACCGGGCCTGCGGCTCTTGATGGCGGCTGGGTTCAGTTCGGTGGAAGCGGCGTACGCCGTGTGGCTCGTCGTCCGGGTGGCGATCACCGCGTCGAGCGGCACCGATCCGAGCTTCACCCGGTTCCTGGAGCCGACCGCCGAGCTGGTCGACGCTGCGGGAGACGCGGACACCTTCGTCGCGCTGCGTCGGGTCCACGATGACCTCACCACCTCAGAGGACCACGACACCTTCACGTTCGATCTGGAGATCGTGCTGGATGGCATCGCCGCCCGGCTCGAACGAGCAACAACAGGAGACTGACATGGCCGTCACCACCGCCCGGCCCGACATCGACGCATTCGAACCGGCCCAGCTCGGCCCCCTGACGCTCCGCAACCGGGTCATCAAGGCCGCGACGTTCGAAGGCGTGATGCCCCGTGGAGCGGTCACCGACGACCTGATCGAGTTCCACACGACCGTGGCCCGAGGCGGCGCAGCGCTCAGCACTGTCGCCTACTGCGCGGTGTCGATGGGCGGTCGGGTGAGCAGCGACACGATGGTGATGACCGAGTCCCTCATCGGCGATCTCCAGCGCCTCACCTCTGCGGTGCACGCCGAGGGCGCGCTGGTGTCGGCGCAACTCGGTCACGCGGGCCTCGTCGCCCAGGCCCAGTCGAAGCGCCACCCGAGCCTGGCTCCCTCTGGCCGGTTCAGCGCACCGGCGAAGGGGTGGGTCAAGGGCGCGACACGCCGAGACCTCGACGAGGTCGTGGCCGACTTCGAGCGTGCAGCCCGCGTCGCGATCGACGCCGGGTTCGACGCGCTCGAGATCCACCTCGCCCACAACTACCTGCTGAGCTCGTTCTTCAGCCCCAACCTCAACCGGCGCCGCGACGAGTTCGGCGGAAGCATCGAGAACCGCGCCACGTTCCCCAGACGAGTCGTCGACGCGGTGCGCCGAGTCGCTGACGGCAAGGTGGCGGTGCTGGCGAAGTTCAACATGGCCGACGGCGTCGAGCGCGGCCTGTGGCTCGAGGAGAGCCTGCAGTTCGCCCAGCTCCTCGAACAGGACGGCGCGCTCGACGCACTTGAGTTGACCGGCGGCAGCTCGCTGCTCAACGGCATGTACTACTTCCGCGGGGACGTGCCCCTCCGCGAGTTCGCCGCCGCGCAGGGCCCCATTGTGGGACTCGGCGTGCGGGCGTTCGGTCGGCGCATCCTCCCGGAGTTGCCGTTCGAGGAGGCGTTCTTCCTGCCGTTCGCCCGGCAGTTCCGCCGAGAGCTCGACATGCCGCTGATCCTTCTCGGCGGCATCAACGAACGGACCACGATCGACGGTGCTCTCGGCGAGGGATTCGAGTTCGTCGCCATGGCCCGGGCACTGCTACGGGAACCAGATTTGGTCAACAGGATGGCGACCTCACCGAACGCCGTGGGGCTGTGTGTGCACTGCAACAAGTGCATGGCCACCATCTACAGCCGGACCCGCTGCGTCCTCGCGGCCGGAGCTGACGGAACAGGCTCGGGCCGTTGAAGCGGCTCAGCGGACGAGTCGCTGTCGTCACCGGAGCGGGCAGCGGGATCGGCCGTGCGACCAGCCTGGCCCTCGCCGAGCGCGGGTGCTCGATCGCAGTGGTCGACGTGCAGCCCGACGGTGCCGAGGAGACCGCTGATCTGATCCGTTCGCTCGGCACCCGGGCGAGCGTGCACGTCGCGGATGTGCGTGATCCGAAGCGCATGGGCGAGCTCCCGTCCGAGGTCGAGGGCTCGCTCGGTTCGTGCCAGATCTTGGTGAACAACGCCGGGGTGACCGCTGCTGGCGCGTTCGCGGATGAGACGGTCGAGGATCTGCGCTGGATCGTCGACATCAACGTGTGGGGTGTGGTGCACGGATGCCGTGCGTTCCTGCCGATGCTGCGGGAGGCCGACGAGGCTCACATCGTCAACATGTCGAGCATGGTCGGGTTGCTCGGTCTTCCTCACAACGTGTCGTACTCGCTCACCAAGGGCGCGGTGCGGGCGTTCAGCGAAGCGCTGCGCGGCGAGCTGGTCACCACCAAGGTGGGGGTCACCGTGGCCTTCCCGGGCGCGATCCACACCAACATCACCACTGGTGCGCGGGGTGGGCAGGCCGCTCGGCTCGCCGAGATGGGGCAGTCCCGTCTGGCGCCCCACGTGATGAGGCCGCCCTCCGCGGTCGCTCGTCGGATCGTGTCGGCGATCGAACGCGACCGTGCACGTGTCGTCGTCGGGCCCGACGCCCACGTCGTGAGTGCGCTCACCCGGGTGCTGCCCGGGCGATCGGGCCTCGTCGGCCGTCTCACGAGCCGCCTCGACGCATGATGTCGAACATGGACTTCCCCGCGTTCGCCGTCGCCTGCGGCGAGGAAGGCTCCGACCCGCTCGTGCTACACGAAGGACGGGTCGTCCGCGTCGACCAGTACCGGGCAAGCGGACATCTCGAACGGCTCGACGCGGACCTCGCAGATGTCGGGGGGCTCGGAGTGAAGGTGTGGCGCTACGGCATGCCCTGGCGGCTGACCGAACCGGAACCCGGGGTCTACGACTGGACGCTGTGGGATCGAGCGCTCGAGGCGTGCCGGCGCCACGGGCTCGACCCGGTGATCGACCTGTGCCACTTCGGTCTGCCCGACCACCACGGCGGGTTCTGCGACACCACGTGGGTCGACGGTTTCGCCCGCTACGTCGACGCGTTCCTGGCCCGCTATCCAGAACCACGGTGGTTCACGCCCGTCAACGAGCCGGGCATCACCGCCATGTTCTCCGCGCTCCTCGGCATGTGGAACGACCGCCTCGCCAGCGAGGGCGACTACTTCGTCGCGCTGGGAAACGTCGTGCTCGCGAACCTCGAGGCACTCGCCCGCATCCGAGCCGACCGAGACGGCTGGTGGATCGGGTCCGAAGGCTTCGGCTGCGACCTCGCCGACGCCGACGACGAGGCCGGCATCCGCGCCGCCACCCGTGCCCGTGACCTGCAGCAGGCCGTCTGGGATCTGCACCTCGGTCTCGCACCCCGGGGCGGCGCGGCACGACTGACCGATGTCGTGGCCGACTCGATCCAGTCGCGCATCGAGGCCCTCGTCGGAGTCGTCCCACCCGACCGGATCATCGCCGGCCACGACATCTACCCCGTCAGCGTCACCGCGCACGGGACACGTGCCGGTAGGCCGCTGTCGATCGCCGATCGCGTCGGGGCCTACGAGGACGAGGCGACCGCCTGGCATGAGCGCTACCAGGTGCCGTTCTGGGTGTCCGAGACCTCCAACCTCGGCCTTGCGGTCGACCAGGGCAGCGAGTGGCTCGCCGCACTCACCGCATCGCTCGACACCCTGTCGGCGAGCGGCCTGCCGGTCCGGGGGATCTGCTGGTACAGCCGAGGCGACCAGTACGACTGGGACACAGCGCTGATGTCGCCGATCGGCACCGTCACCGAAGTCGGACTCTTCGACGCCCAACGGCACCCACGCCCGGTGGCGCAGCACTACGCCACGCTCGCCCGCCGACACCCCTGAAAGAGCAGCGAAGCAGCACCGAACCCTCACGAGGAGATGGCGACGTGACCCACGAGAACGAGCTGACATCCGAGATCGACCTGTGCACGCCCGACGGCAGACGGCTGAACCGTGCCGCTCTCGGCTGGTCACGCCGACCGCTGCACCGGGCGAACCTGGATGGCTGCTTCGGTATCAACAAGCGCTGGGACTACTGGGCGATCCTCGCCGGTGACCTCGTCGTGTCGTCGGTCTACGCGGACATCGACCACTTCGGTCTGGCCGACGTCTGGTGGGCCGACCTGGCCGCGGGAACAACAGGAGGCAATGGGATCATCACGACCGACCGTGGTGCACTCGTCCTGCCGGACCGCCCCGGGACCACTCCGCTTCGCGTCGAGCGCGACGGCTTCGCGCTGGAGATCGTCGATGAGCCCGGATCGACGCGCCTTCGCGCCTCGTGGACCGAGCACGACGGGACACCGGGCGCACTCGACGTGTCGATCGAACTGCCCGAGGGCCACGAGTCGCTCAACGTAGTGATCCCGTGGAGTGACGAGCGGTTCAACTACACCTCCAAGCACCAGGCCCGACCTGCCACCGGCCAGCTCACCGTCGGAGACCGGCACTCGGCGATCGGCGGTGGTAGCTCGGACGCGTGGGGCGTGCTCGACGTAGGGCGTGGGCGCTGGCCATCGGAGATCACGTGGAACTGGGGTGGCGGCGCCGGACGGTGCGGCGCGCACGTCGTCGGGTTGCAGTTCGGCGCGAAGTGGACGGAGGGTTCGGGCTACACCGAGAACGGCCTGATCGTGGACGGCCGACTCACCAAGCTCGGCCGCGAGCTCGACTGGTCCTACGACTGGGACGATCCGCTCAGCCCCTGGCGCGTGGTCGACCCCGGCGGACAGCTCGATGTGACGCTGCAGCCCCGCTACGACAAGCACACGAAGCTCCCAGGACGCGACCAGGGATCGGAGACCCACCAGGTCTTCGGAACCTGGTCGGGCCGCCTTCGCACCGACGACGGTATCGAGATCGAGATAGACGACATCCAGGGCTTCGCGGAAGAAGCACGCCAGGAGTGGTGAACGACAGTCGGCGAGGTCGGGGCTCAATCGGTAACGGGCTCTTCGGATTTCAGGGTGGGGAGATCGGCTTGAGCGTGGCGAGTAGGTCCCAGTTGGGTCGGCTGGCGTAGAGCAGGACTCGGAGCCGGTAGTTGCGGAAACGGCGGAACCCGAACCCGATGCGCTTGATGACCTTGATCAGGTTGTTGGTGGCCTCGGTCGGCCCGTTGGACACCTGGGCTTGGTGCCAGGCGCAGATCTCGTGCCGCCAGGTGCGAAGCGTCCGTCCAAGCTGACGCAGCTCCGGCGACATCGCTGGCTCGAGC
>JAFAFN010000007.1 GCA_023423475.1 Actinomycetes bacterium
CGCGATGTGGCGCACACCCAGTTCGCCCTCGCCCACAACGGCAACCTGGTCAACACCGCGGACCTTGCCGAGCAGGCCGGCATGCTGCCCGGCACCGTCGGCAGCGACACCGACGCCATGGCCGAGCAGATCGCCCAGGCGTGCGATCGGGTCGACCGCGGCGAGGGCGACACGCTCGAGAAGGCGCTGCTCGAGGTGCTGCCCAAGTTCGAGGGCGCGTTCTCGCTGACGCTGCTCGACCGCCACCGGATCATCGGCGTGCGCGATCCACACGGCTTCCGTCCGCTGTGCCTCGGCAAGCTCGACTCGGGCTGGGTGTTGGCCTCCGAGACCCCGGCGCTCGACGTCGTCGGTGCCCACTTCGTGCGGGAGCTCGACCCGGGAGAGATGGTCGTCATCGACTCCGACGGTGTGCGGTCCCTGCGTCCGTTCGACCGTGACGAGGTCGACCCGAAGCTCTGCATCTTCGAGTTCGTCTACTTCGCCCGCCCCGACTCCCAGCTGTACGGCAAGAACGTGCACCAGGCCCGGGTGCGCATGGGTGAGCACCTGGCCGCGCAGGCGCCGATCGAGGCCGACCTGGTCATGGGTGTGCCCGAGTCGGGCATCCCCGCGGCCGAGGGCTTCGCCCGTCACAGCGGCATCCCCTTCGGTCACGGCCTGGTGAAGAACCGCTACATCGGCCGCACCTTCATCGCGCCGAGCCAGGAGATGCGTGCCCTCGGTGTGCGCATGAAGCTCAACCCGCTGAAGGAGAACATCGAGGGCAAGCGCCTCGTGGTCGTCGACGACTCGATCGTGCGGGGCACCACGACCAAGGCGATGGTCGAGATGCTGCGGGCCGCGGGTGCGGCCGAGGTGCACATGCGCATCTCGTCGCCGCCGTACCGCTGGCCCTGCTTCTACGGGATGGACACCGGCTCGAGGGGCCAGCTGCTCGCGGCCAACCTCGAGGTCGAGGAGATCCGCCAGTACCTCAAGGTCGACACGCTGTCGTACCTGACCCTGGACGGCCTGGTCGAGGCGATCTCGGCGCCGGGCGCCGGCTTCTGCAACGCGTGCCTCACCGGTGAGTACCCGGTCGAGATCACCGCATCGGCGGCCAAGGGTGTGCTCGGCGGCGATGCCGAGACCCCCGACGAGCGCTTCGCCGAGGCGACCCTCGCGCTCGACGGCGGCGACGCGGTCGCGGACGCGACCATGCCGGCCGAGCTCGCCCGACGCGAACGCGACGCGGCACGAGCGGGCACGACGACCGGGGCGAACGCGCCCTCGACGGAGGACGAACACCGTGGGTGAGACCTATGCAGCGGCGGGGGTGTCGATCGACGCCGGCGAGGCCGCGGTCGAGGCGATCAAGGCCGACGTGCGTTCGACGTTCCGTCCCGAGGTCATCGGCGACATCGGCGGCTTCGGCGGCCTGTTCCGCTTCGACCCGACCAAGTACCGCGAGCCGGTGCTCGTGTCGTCGACCGACGGCGTCGGCACCAAGGCGCAGGTCGCGACGGCGGTCGGCCGCTTCGACACGATCGGCGTCGACCTGGTCGCCATGTGCGTCGACGACCTGGTGTGCGCCGGTGCCGAGCCGCTCTTCTTCCTCGACTACATCTCGGTCGGTCACCTCGACCCGGCTCACGTGAAGCAGCTCGTGGCGGGTGTCGCCGATGGCTGCCGTCAGGCCGGTTGTGCGCTGGTGGGTGGCGAGATGGCCGAGCACCCCGGTGCGATGGCCAGCGGCGAGTTCGACCTGGTCGGCTTCGCCGTGGGCGTCGTCGAGCGCTCCCAGATGATCACGGGTGACGAGGTCAGCGTGGGTGACGTGCTCATCGCGCTGCCGTCGCCAGGACTGCGGTCCAATGGCTACTCGCTCGCACGCCGCCTCATGTTCGACATCGCGGACCGCTCCGTCGACGACCGAGCGTGGGACGACTCCCATGCCCCGACCGTCGGTGACGAGCTGCTCGTGCCGTCGGTGATCTACGCTCCGGCGATCCGTGCACTGATCGCCGCGGTCGACGTGCACGCGGTGGCGCACATCACCGGTGGTGGCCTGCCCGGCAATCTGAACCGCGTGCTCGGTTCGCACCACGACGCGATGGTCGATCCGACCTCGTGGGAGTGGCCGCGGATCTTCTCGGAGCTGCAGCAGATCGGTTCGGTGTCGACCGACGAGATGCGCAAGGTCTTCAACCTCGGCGTCGGCATGGTCGTCGCCGTGCCCGCCGACCAGTCGCACCGGGCGATCGACACGCTGCGCACCGCGGGGCACCGGGCCCACGTGGTCGGCGAGGTCGTCAAGGGCGACGGCGTCGTCCGCTTCTCGGACTGACACCGCCTGCCCGGCTCCGTCGGCGGGGCGGATGAAACGCGCCGTTCCTCCCGACGCTGCGGTGCGAATGTTTGAGCTGAGCCCTTTCGCCGCCGATGGACTGTCACATCGACGTCAGAATAATTTTACTGGGTACAACGATTTCAACACTCAGCTCTGAACTACGTGCACAGCTCGGCTCCGACTACGCCGTCCCAACCGACGCCGAGGTGTTCCTCGGTGCGCCCTTCGTGCCCTACTGGAGGCTCTATATGGCGCAATGGGACATCACGCGGCGGGCGCTCGTCGTGACCCCCGAGAGTTCGCGACTCTTCGTGCTCGACAGCTCAGCTGTACGGGTCGAACGCCAGATCGCCGAGGCAGGACCTGGCGAGATCACCTTCGCCGTCCGGCTCTCTGGCTCAACGGTGGCGACACTGCCAGGTGGAGAGCGGATCGTTGTCCGTGGACGACAGGAGGCCGAACGCCTTCGCCATGCGCTGGAGTAGCCGACGGATCGGAGTTCTGAGCCAGAACAAGCGATTGATCGGAGGGTGGTGAACGTGGCGCAGGTGGTCGGGGCCGCGACGGTCGTCTTCCTATCCCTCATCCTCTGGGCTGCTCGTACATCAGAGAGTTGGGAGCGGTGGTACGGGTCGTTCGGCGACAACCAGATCAAGACCGAGTCGTGGATGTTCCCTCGTCGGAGAGTTGACCGCGAGACCTTGATGAAGACCAGCAGAGTGCAAGCCCTGATCCTCTCCGGGTTCCTGCTGGCCATGGTCGCCTTGGGGCTGGTCAACGCCCTCTTCGGGAACAGCCTCTAGCCCGAGCCCTCAATCCCCAGGTGGCTCTGCAGTCCACTGAGGGGCGAAAGGTTGAGGAGGGTGCTTTCGCTTCCGATGCCTCACACGTGAGCGAGTCAGAACCTCCAGCACGGGCACGGACGCGCAATCGGTGGTGGGGCTCCGTCGGGGTATGTCTCGTCCTCGTCCTTTCCGCGGGCTGCGTCGGAGACCGACTTCCAGACCTAGACCGGCTCGGAGTCACACGTTCGGAGACCGGACAGGTCGAGATCGTCTTCCATCCGTGCAACGGCGAGGAAGTCGAGAGGATTCTTGTTCGGAGATCGGACGAGAATTTCAAGTCCAACGGCGAGATCGTGTGGGAGGTCGAGAGCGAGAGCGGAGGAAGTGTCACCGAGAATGTCGTCTTGGGGAATGCGCCAGATGGGTTTGTCACCTCAACTGCTCTCGAGGAGGAGATCAAGCCAGCTGACCCGATCCTGCTCCGGGTCACGACCAGCGAGAGCGATGTGATTCCCATGAGCCTCCGGCCGGAAGAGGCTAGGGAGGGGGAGATTCTCAGCCGTAAGGAGAAGTATCAGAGCCTCGCAGAGTTCGAGGAGGCAGCCGAGGACGCTTGTGCGTAGAGAGTGCTGCGACTGATGTCCCCTACGACCGAGACCCTGCTGGCATCACTGGTCTGCATCGCCATGGGGACGTGGAC
>JAFAFN010000010.1 GCA_023423475.1 Actinomycetes bacterium
GGCCGGCCGTTCTCGGGCAGGGTGCGGTTGACGGTGAAGCGCTCTGCGTACGGGAAGTCACTCATGGCCAAGAGCCTCGCAGATCGCGCGGTTCGCCTCGAACGCGGCTTCGAAGAGCGGCTGGAGCCGATCGTGTGCGGCGCGCGTCGCGGGATCGGGTTCGTGCCGCCGGTCGACGTGCACCGGGAGCTCCGCAGGATCCTCACCGGATGCGTGTGCGAGCGCGACCGAGCCGACCGCTCGGGCGGCCGCGACCTCCGGACGCTCCGGCACCAGGACGGGCAGGTCGAGCACGTCGGCGAGGACCTGTGCGACTCCGGGGCTGCGAGCGCCGCCCCCGGCGAAGACGACCTCGCTCGGCGCTGATCCGCACAGCTCGGTCACCGCGGGGGTCAGCCACCGCAGGTTGCGGGCAACGCCCTCGACGGTCGCTCGCAGCACATCGGTCCGCTCGGTCCGCAGCGACATGCCGAGGTAGCCGCCGCGCATGTCGGTCGAAGCCGACGGCGACATCGACCCGGCGAGCCAGGGCAGGAACAGCAGGCCGCCGGCCCCGGGCGCCGACGTGCCGAGCGCCCGCTCCAACTCGGCGAAGCGGTCGTCGGTGGTCGTGGCCCCGGGCGACAGCACGTCGAGCGCGCGTTCCACGGCACGCCCTGCGATGCCGTTCTCGGCCATGACGACGTAGCGGCCCGGCAGCGGTGCCGGCATCGAGAGCACCTCTCGGTCGAGGTCGATACCCGGTGCCTCCATCGAGCGGATGAGCACACCCGTGGTCCCGACGGCCAGACCGAGTCGGTCGGACCGGCCGAGTGCCCCGGTCGCGAACGCCCCGGCGTGCGTGTCGTTCATCGCGGCCCGGACCACGACGTCCTCGCGCAGTCCCAGCTCCGCTGCGACCGTCGGATCGAGGGGGCCGACCTCGCCGTCCACCTCGATCAGCGGGGGCAGGCGGTCCGCGTCCACTCCGGCCATGGCCAGCAGCTCGCTGTCGTAGCCGGTGGTGCCCACCAGACGGTTGTCGATGAGCTGCGAGGCGAACATCGAGCACTGCGTCGCCCGGACCCGTCCGGTGAGCCGGAGGTTCACCAGGTCCATCACCTCGAGGTACGCGTCGGTGCGCTCGTGCACCGACGGCTCGTCGAGCTGGAAGTGCAACAGGTGCGACAGGCTCAGCCCTGCGCCGATGGGTGGGATGCCGTGGTGGCTGACCCAGGTCTCGAACGCTGCGGGGTGGGTGCCGAGGATCTCCCAGCAGTGATCGGCGCCCCTGCTGTCGAGGTACATCTTGAGCGGCGCGATCGCGCGACCGGACTCGTCGATCGGCACGATCGACGAGTACTGGCTGCAGACCCCGATGGTCACGACCTCGGCCGCCGCGTCGGAGTGGCGACCGGTGAGCTCGCGCACGGCGTCGGCGACGGCACGCCAGATCTCGTCCGCGTCCTGGGTGGCGGACTCGGTCCCGCTGGCCGGGTCCTTCGAGATCGTGGTGACCAGCGGACGTGCCGCCACGCCGACCAGGCGGCCCTCCGCGTCGACGAGCACGACCTTCACGTTGGTGGAGCCGACGTCGATCCCGATGGCGAACATCGGCCGAGGTTAGGGCTGCTCCCCGATGCTCCGGAGGCGTCGCTCGAGTCCGTCGAGGATGAGGTCGAGCCCGTCGTCGAACTCGTCGCCGTAGTCGTAGTCCCGGTCGACCACCTGCTCGCGGAGCTGCTCGAACAGGTGCGGGTACTGCGCCGCATCGAGCAGCTCACCCAGGTGCTCGACGAAGTCGCCGGCGTCCTCGTCCTGGGCGAAGGGCAGGCTCGTCTCGGTCAGGACGAAGCCGTAGACGTACGCGTCGATCGCCGAGAACGCGTGGGCAGCGAGTGCGACGCTGAAGCCGTTGTCGCGCAGGTTGCCCAGCACCGCGTCGTGGTGTCGCAGCAACGAGGGCCCCGGCGTGCGACGGGACTCGATCAGCCCGAGCGCCCAGGGATGTGCCGACAGGACGGCCCTCGCCGATGCCGCACGCTCGGCCATCGCCGGGCGCCATGGCCGATCCTGCCGGGGGAGCTCGATCATCGCCATGATGCGATCGGCGAGCCCGTCGAGCAGTGCGTCCTTGTCGGCGATGTGGTGGTAGAGCGACATCGCCTCGACGCCCAGCTCCCGGCCGACGCTGCGCATGCTCACGCCGGTGAGCCCGTCCCGATCCGCCACCGCGATCGCAGCGGCGATTATGCGATCCGGACGCAGCGGTGGACGGGAGGGCACGGCGGAGCCTCGGGCGGGGGAGCGGGGCACGACGTGGTCGACGCGTGCGTTCTTACGGTTGTAAGGGTAACGTGCCGGGGGTGACTTACGACTGTAAGGCTGGCGAGGAGGTCGACCGATGAACCACCAGGACGAGGAGATGGTCGCCGCGGTGGTCCGTCGCTACGGGCCCCCCGAGGTGGTCGAGCTCGAGTCCCGGCCGGTCCCTGTCCCCGGCCCGGGTCAGGCGCTGGTCCGGATCGAGGCGACCGCGGTGAACTCCGGCGACGCTCGGATCCGCGGCGCACGGTTCCCGCCGGGCTTCGGGCTCTTCGCCCGCGCGGCGTTCGGGGTGCGCGGCCCGCGCCGGCAGGTCCTCGGCAACACCTTCTCGGGCGTCGTCGAGTCGTTCGGCGGCCCGGAGGTCGACCGGGCCGCAGGCTCGATCCGGCTCGGCGATCCGGTGTGCGGGATGACCGGTGCTCGCATGGGTGCCCACGCCACCCACCTGGTGGTCGATGCCGAACGTCTCGTCCCCGTGCCGGGGGCTGTCACCCACGATCAGGCGGCCGGCGTCCTGTTCGGCGGCACGACCGCCGCCCACTTCCTGCGCCGTGTCGACGAACGGCGCTCCCGGTCGGGCGTCGGAGTCGGCCCGTCCACCTCGGTCCTCGTCGTCGGAGCATCGGGGGCGGTGGGGACCAACGCCGTGCAGCTGGCCGCGGCGCGTGGCGCGACGGTCACCGGTGTCTGCAGCGGCGCGAACGCGGAGCTGGTCAGGGGACTCGGTGCCGACGAGGTGATCGACCACGGTCGGGTCGACCTCGCGGTCGTGCCGACCCGCTACGACGTCGTGTTCGACACCGTCGGGCGGCTGGGGCTCCACGCCGGACGTCGACTGCTCCGCCCCGGCGGCGTGCTCGTGCTCGTGGCCGCGGGTCTGGGCGAGACCGTGCGCGCCCGCGGCGACGTGCTCGCCGGTCCGGCGCCGGAGCGGACCGACGAGATGGCCGACCTGCTCGCACAGGTCGCCGACGGCCGGCTCCGTGTGGTGCTGGACGTCGCCGGTGGCCTCGGCGGGATCGTCGAGGCGTACCGACGCGTGGACTCCGGCAGGAAGGTCGGCAACATCGTCCTGCGAACCGACTTGGATGGTCCTGCCGGGGACGCGTAGCCTCGTGCGGTCATACCAATCGAGGATCTTGCTTCGCCCGAGACCCCACGGTGATCGACCCCGCTCCGGCGGGTGCGACTGAATGAGCTCCGGCTCGCCTGGGTAGGTGGACTCCAGCACCCCGACCGTGCATTCGGTCGAGCCGGGCGTCCGCTGCATGCGGTGCCCGATGCTCCCGAATCACAAAGGAAGGAGGTGCCCATGGAGAAGAACCCGAGGCCGGAGAAGGTGGCCGTGGTCGACGAGGTGCGCGAGAAGTTCGCCGCCGCCGATGCTGCGCTGTTCACCGAGTACCGGGGTTTGACGGTTCGAGATCTTGCCGAGCTGCGCGCTGCGATGCGTGACGCCGGCGGTGAGTACCGCGTGTACAAGAACACGCTCGTGCGCCGTGCCGTCGACGAGCTCGACCTGGGTGTCGCCGACGCGCTCGTCGGACCGACCGCCATCGCCTTCGTCGGGCAGAAGCCCGACGGCTCGCCCGGAGATCCGGTGCTGGTCGCCAAGGCACTGGCGGCGTTCGCGAAGTCGAACCCCCACCTGGTCATCAAGGGTGGTCTCTTGGACACCACGGTGCTCGACGCGGACGGCGCGAAGGCGCTGGCCACCGTTGCACCCCGAGAAGAACTGCTGGCCCGCTTCGCGGGTGGCCTGGCGGCGCCGATGCGCAACCTGGCCGCTCTCATGCAGGCCGTCCCGGCGAAGTTCGCCTATGGACTGCAGGCGCTGATCGAGGCCGGCGGGGCATCCGATGCCCCCGCCGCTGCCGAGGCTCCCGCAGCCGAACCGTCCGAGGCACCCGCCGACGACGAGCCCGCAGCCGAAGAGGCCGCACCCGCAGCCGACGCCGTCGACACCGACGACGCCGCAACCGACACGAATGACGACGCACCCGCGGCCGACGCCGCGGACGAGGAGTGACTGAAATGGCAACCACCGAAGAGATCCTGGATTCCATCGCCGCGCTGACCGTGCTCGAGCTCTCCGAGCTCCTGAGCGCGTTCGAAGAGCGCTTCGGCGTGACCGCGGCCGCCCCGGTCGCCGTCGCCGCTGCTGCCCCCGCCGGTGGCGGCGGTGGTGAAGATGCCGAGGAGAAGACCTCGTTCGACGTCGTGCTCACCGACGCCGGCGACAAGAAGATCGGCGTGATCAAGGAAGTCCGTGGCCTCACCAGCCTCGGCCTCAAGGAGGCCAAGGACCTCGTCGAGTCGGCCCCGAAGGCCGTCCTCGAGGGTGTCTCCAAGGACGAGGCGGAGAAGGCCAAGGAAGCGCTCGAGGGCGCTGGCGCCTCGGTCGAGCTCAAGTAGTCCCGGTCCTGGCGATCGGCTACGTGCCGGCCGTCGGGGCCAGCGGTGTCGGAGGGAGTCGCCTGCGGGTGGCTCCCTCCGCCGCGTCCGGCCGGAGCATCGGAGCCGACTCGTCGGGCGATCCTTGACCGGCCACCCGCGACTTCGTACGCTCTCGGGGCACGAGAACGCACCTGAGGACGGCACGGGGAGGACCCCCGTCCCGACACTCGGGTGTGTTTGACCAGCGGTGCCCACAGCTCATATGCTGTTTGGTTGCCGTGCCCTGCCGTTCGTCCTCTGTCTCCTTCGTGAAGCGGAGCTGTACGCGCTCGGGGTCTGGCGACCGCCCAACCATCTGTGTCAACGAGGAGTAAGTCCTTGTCCTCTCGCGTCGCCATCCGGGACCGTTACTCGTTCGCGAACCTCGACGAGGTGCTCGAACTCCCGGATCTCATCGCCATCCAGCGGCAGTCCTTCGAGTGGTTCGTCGAGCACGGTCTCGCCGACGCCTTCCGGGACATCTCGCCGATCAAGGACTTCACCGAGACGCTGAGTCTCGAGCTGGAGTTCGACCCCTTCGACGAGGACCTCCGGCCGCCGCCGAAGTTCACCGTCGAGGAGTGCCGAGAGAAGGACATGACCTACTCGGCACCGATCTTCGCCCGCGCGCGCTTCATGAACGCCGCCACGGGTGAGATCAAGGAGCAGACGGTCTTCATGGGGGACTTCCCGATGATGACCGAGCGCGGCACGTTCATCGTGAACGGCACCGAGCGCGTCGTCGTGTCGCAGCTGGTCCGCTCGCCGGGCGTCATCTTCCAGCCGGGCGAGCGCTTCCGTCTGCGCAACCTGTCCAAGCACCAGCTGGTCACGGGCACCATCCACCCCTACCGCGGCGAGTGGATCGAGTTCGACGTCGAGCAGAAGCCGGGCAAGGACCCGACCGCCGGCACCCGTGTCGCCCGCAAGCGTCGTCTGTCGCTGTTCACGCTGCTGCGTGCCCTCGGCTACGACGAGGAGAACGCGCCGGGCTTCCTCGACGCCTTCGTGCGCCACTTCGACTTCCTCGAGGGCCAGTGGGAGAAGGACCGCGAGCTCGTGGTCACCCAGGAAGAGGCCCTGATCGAGATCTACAAGCGTGCGCGGCCGGGCGAGCCCGCGACGCCGGACTCGGCGCGGAACTACTTCAACAACGCCTTCTTCGAGCCGCGTCGCTACGACCTGAGCCGTGTCGGTCGCTACAAGCTCAACCGCAAGCTCGGCCCGGAGATCGCCCGCCTGCAGGAGCTCTTCCCGCAGCTCGCCGGCCAGCTCGACGTGCCCGAGCACGACCAGCCGGTCCTGAGCCGCTGCGAGGTCCTCGCCTCGACGACCTACCTGCTCAACCTGGCGGCCGGCACCCACGGGTACCGCCTCGACGACCAGGACCACTTCGCCAACCGCCGCATCCGCAGCGTCGGCGAGCTGATCCAGAACCAGGTCCGCATCGGTCTCTCCCGCATGGAGCGTGTCGTCCGCGAGCGGATGACGACCCAGGACGTCGAGGCCATCACCCCGACGACCCTCATCAACATCCGGCCCGTGGTCGCCGCCATCAAGGAGTTCTTCGGAACCTCCCAGCTGAGCCAGTTCATGGACCAGGTCAACCCGCTGTCGGGCCTGACCCACCGTCGTCGCCTCTCGGCGCTCGGCCCCGGCGGCCTCTCGCGTGAGCGGGCGGGCTTCGAGGTCCGCGACGTGCACTTCAGCCACTACGGCCGCATGTGCCCGATCGAGACCCCTGAGGGTCCGAACATCGGTCTGATCGGCGCCCTGGCCACCTTCGGTCGCGTCAACGAGTTCGGCTTCATCGAGACGCCGTACCGCAAGGTCGCCGACGGTCGGGTCACCGACGAGATCGTCTACCTGCCCGCGGACGAGGAAGAGGAGTACATCGTCGCCCAGGCGAACACTCCGGTGAACCCCGACGGCACCTTCCGTGCCGACCGCGTGCTCGTGCGTCGCTCGCCCCAGGCCGCGTCGCTGTCGGACCTCCGCCTGCAGCTCGAGCGTGACGAGTTCCTCGGCGCCACCACCGAGATCTCCTCGGTGTCGCCCGACGAGGTCCAGCTCATGGACGTGTCGCCGAAGCAGATCGTCTCGGTCGCCGCGGCGCTCATCCCGTTCCTCGAGCACGACGACGCCAACCGTGCCCTCATGGGCGCCAACATGCAGAAGCAGGCCGTGCCGCCGGAAGAGGTCCAGCTGATGGACGTCTCGCCCCGCCAGATCGTGTCGGTGGCTGCGTCGCTCATCCCGTTCCTCGAGCACGACGACGCCAACCGCGCGCTGATGGGCGCCAACATGCAGCGCCAGGCCGTGCCCCTGCTGCGTGCCGAGGCCCCCTACATCGGCACCGGCATCGAGAGCCGCGCCGCCCGTGACGCCGCGGACATGGTCCTGGCCGCCGAGGACGGCGTGGTCGTCGCCGTCGACGGCTCCCGCATCGTCGTCGACTACAAGAAGGCCGGGAAGCGCACCTACAAGCTCAACAAGTTCGAGCGCTCCAACCAGGACACCTGCATCAACCAGACGCCCCGTGTCGCTGCGGGCGAGAAGGTGAAGGCCGGCGACGAGCTGGCCGAGGGCCCCTCGACCGACAACGGCGAGCAGGCGCTGGGCAAGAACCTGCTCGACGCCTACATGCCGTGGGAGGG
>JAFAFN010000051.1 GCA_023423475.1 Actinomycetes bacterium
CCCCGGGATCGCCATGGCGAAGGAGCTCGACGCCGTCGGCGCACGCGCCGTCGTCGTGGGGCCAGCCGGCCGTGCGGCGTTCGCCGGAGTCGACCGCAGCTCCATCCCGTCGGTCGAGATCGTGATCGGCGCCGGCTTCGAACCCGACGGCGGGGTGCAGCTCGAGTCGCTCGGCGATGGCTCCGAGGTGCTGCCGCTCGTCGACCGGGCACCCGAGGACCTCGCCGTGCTGATCTTCACCTCCGGCACCGCCGGCTCGCCGCGGGCCGCGATGCTCTCGCACCAGAACCTCTACGCGAACATCCGCCAGACGATGGCCTCGGGCGACGACGAGCAGCACCCCGACGACGTCGTGTTCGGTGTCCTGCCGCTGTTCCACATCTTCGGACTCAACGTGGTGCTCGGTCTGTCGCTCTACGTCGGGTCCGCGGTGCTGCTCATCGAGCGCTTCGACCCGGTCTCCGGACTCGAGGCCGTCGAGAAGCACGGTGTCACCGTGGTGCTCGGACCGCCGACCATGTGGGCCGCGTGGGCCGGGGTCCCCGGGGTCGACCCGGACATCCTCTCGACGGTGCGGATGGCGGTCTCGGGCGCGGCGAAGCTGCCCGTCGAGGTCGCGCAGGCCGTCGACGCGAAGTTCGGCCTCCAGCTCGACGAGGGCTACGGCCTCACGGAAGCGGCACCGGTGGTCACCAGTCCGCGGGGGACTGCGGCGCCGAGCGGCTCGATCGGCATCCCGGTGCCGGGGCTCGAGCTGCGCATCGTCGATGCCGGCGGTGACGACGTGCTCGTCGGCGACGCGGGAGAGATCTGGGTCAAGGGCCCGAACGTGTTCCAGGGGTACTGGGACGCGCCCGACGTCACCGATGCCGTGCTCACCGAGGACGGCTGGTTGCGGACCGGCGACGTCGCCGTCGTCGACGACGACGGGTTCATCTTCCTGGTCGACCGGGTCAAGGACCTCATCATCGTGTCGGGGTTCAACGTCTACCCGGCCGAGGTCGAGGCGGTCCTCCAGGAGCATCCGGCGATCGACGCCTGCGCCGTGGTGGGCGTGCCCCATCCGTACACCGGCGAGGCCGTCAAGGCGTACGTCAAGGCACGGCCGGGCATCCCCATCGAGGAGGACGACGTCATCGCCTTCTGCGCCGAGCGACTGCCCGGCTACAAGTGCCCGAACAAGGTCTGGTTCGTCGACGACATCCCGCGGGGGATCACGGGCAAGGTCCTCCGGTACGAGCTGAAGTGACCCGCAGCTCGGCGCGCGTCGACGCCCGAGCTTTGTGAAGCGCTGCACGAGCGAAGTACCTTCCACGGATGCCCAGCTCGCGACGACGTGTGATCCCGGAGGCGACCATCGCTCGCCTGCCGGTGTACCACCGGAGCCTGCTGCAGCTGCAGACCGAGGGGCGTCCGACGGTGTCCTCGGAGCAGCTGGCCGACCTGGCCGGCGTCAACGCCGCCAAGGTCCGCAAGGACCTGTCGTACTTCGGCTCGTACGGCACCAGGGGCGTCGGCTACGACGTCGAGCAGCTGCTCGTCGAGATCCGACGTGAGCTGGGGCTCAACCACGACTGGCCCTGCGTCATCGTTGGTGCGGGCAACCTGGGCTCCGCCCTCGCCAAGTTCGCCGGGTTCTCCGAGCGTGGCTTCTCGGTCGTCGCGATCGTCGACACCGACCCCGAGAAGGTCGGTCAGCGACTCGGCGACATCGTCGTGCACCACGAGGACGAGCTCGCCTCGTTGGTCGAGGAGCACTCGGTGGTCATCGGCATCATCACCACGCCACCCGCAGCGGCCCAGGACGCGGCCGAGACGTTGAACCAGGCGGGTGTGAACTCGATCCTGAACTTCGCGCCGACCGTGCTCGACGTGCCGTCACACGTGCTGGTGCGCGACGTCGACGTGGCCGTCGAGCTGCAGATCCTGGCCTTCCACGAGGAGCGTCGACAGCCCGGCGTCGAGACGTCGGTCACGGGCACCGTCTCGGACCGGGCCGCCGGTTGAGCAGATCCCCCCGGCCGAGGCGCCTCGACTGGCGGATGCGCCGCGATGGGAGCATCCTTGGACTGTCCCCGAGAGCCGTGGGGCGCACGACCGTGACGGTCGGAACGAAGGAGCGCCTGCTGGCGTGTCTGTCGTCGTCGTAGGAGCGAACCACCGAACCGCCTCGCTCGACCTGCTCGAGCGGATGGTCGTCCCCGGTGAACGTCTGCCGAAGCTGCTGCACGGTCTCGACGCGTGCGACGACGTGTCCGAGGTCGCCATGCTCGCGACCTGCAACCGCACCGAGGTCTACGTCGTCGCCGAGCGCTTCCACAGTGCCTACGGTCAGATCCGCGACTTCTTCAGCGACCTGACGCACCTGCCGCCCGACCTCTTCGCCGAGCACCTCTACGTGCACTACGACGACCAGGCCGTCCGCCACCTCTTCGAGGTCGCCGCGGGTCTCGACTCCGCGGTCCCGGGTGAGCACGAGATCCAGGGTCAGGTGCGCCAGGCGTGGCAGACCGCCCGCGACGAGGGCACCGCCCGCCGGTCGCTCAACCTGCTCTTCCGCCACGCACTCGAGGTCGGCAAGCGCGCCCGCACCGAGACCCGCATCGCCCACCACGTCACCTCGGTCTCGCAGGCCGCGGTGATCATGGCGGGGGAGCGACTCGCGGGCATCGACCCCGACGGCGAGACGCTCGACGCGCCGCCCGTCTGCGCGGGTGCACGCGCGGCGTCGGGTCTGGTCGGTCGACGGGTCGTCGTGGTCGGGGCCGGCTCGATGGCCCGAGGCATGGCCTCGTTCCTCGCAGATGCCGGCGTGGCCGAGCTGGTGATCGCCAACCGGACGATCGCACGGGCCGAGTCCCTCGCCGAGACCCTGTCGGAGCAGTCCGACACCTCGGTGCGTGGCGTCGGGCTGGACGATCTGGGCGAGCACCTGGTCGGCGTCGACGTGCTCTTCACCGCGACCGACGCGACCGACCCGGTCGTCACCCTCGACCACGTCGCCCCGGCGGTCGCCACCCGATCGACCGACGCGATGCTGGTCGTCGACGTCGGCATGCCCCGCGACGTCGCTCCCGAGGTCGGCTCGCTCGTCGGCGTCGAGCTGCTCGACATGGAGGCCGTCGCGGCGTTGACCGACGCGAACCTGGCGGCCCGCCACGCCGAGGCCGATGCCGTGCACGGCATCGTCGACGCCGAGGTCGCGCGCTTCGCCGCCTCGACGTCCGCCCGAGAGGTCGCTCCGGTCGTCACGGCGCTGCGTGAGCAGGTCGAAGGTGTCCGCCTGGCCGAGCTCGAGCGGTTCGCCGCTCGCCTCGAGGGCCTCGAGCCAGCGCAGCGAGAGGCCGTCGAGGCGCTCACGAAGGGCATCGTCGGCAAGCTGCTGCACTCACCGACGGTCCGCCTCAAGGACGCCGCCGGTTCCGGCCGCGGCGACCGGCTGGCCGAGTCGGTCCGCGAGCTGTTCGACCTGAGCTGAATGCGGCCACCGTCCCGGTCCGGCACTCCCTCGTTCCGGGTGCACCTGCGCCGGCTGCTGCCGGCATGACCGCACCCGGTACACCGTTGCGGATCGCGACGCGTCGTTCGCCGCTCGCGATGTGGCAGGCGGAGCACGTCGCCGCGTTGCTCCGCGCCGCCTCGCCGGGGATCGAGGTCGAGCTCGTCGGCGTGTCGACCGAGGGCGACCGCCGGCTCGACGTGCCCCTGTCCGAGATCGGCGGCAAGGGCGTCTTCGCCACCGAGGTGCAGGCGGCCCTGCTCGACGGGCGGGCGGACCTGGCCGTGCACTCCGGCAAGGACCTGCCGGCGGTGACCGCGCCGGCCCTGGCGTTGGCCGCGGTGCCCGAACGAGGCGACGCCCGCGACGCCCTGGTCGGTTCGACGCTGGCGGACATCCCCGATGGCGGCGTGGTGGCGACCGGCTCCGCCCGGCGTCGCGCACTGCTCGCCCGCGCACGTCCGGACCTCCGCTTCGAGGAGCTGCGGGGCAACATGGCGACCCGCCTGGCGAAGGCCGACGAGTTCGATGCGATCGTCGTCGCGGCGGTGGCCTTCGAGCGGCTCGGCCTGACCGAGCACCTGTCCGAACGGCTGGATGTCGACGGCTTCGTGCCGCAGGTGGCCCAGGCGGCGCTCGCGATCGAGTGCCGCGCCGATGATGGCGATGTGCGTGAGCTGCTCCGCTCGCTGGAGCACGGGCCGAGTCGGACCGCGGTCGACGCCGAGCGCGCCTTCCTGGCCGAGCTCGGTGGTGACTGCTCGCTGCCCGCAGGGGCGCACGCGGTCGTCGCCGCGGACGGGACGATCCGACTCGACGCGGTGCTCGCCGCCGAGGTGGGCGGCACCGTGGTCCAGCTCCAGCGGAGCGGCTCCGACCCGGCCGAGGTCGGCCGGTCGGCCGCGATCCAGGCACGTGACCAGCTCGGCGGTCCCGGCGGGGGCCCGTCGTGACGGTGTTCCTGGTCGGTGCGGGTCCGGGGGACCCGGGGCTGATCACCGTGCGCGGCGCCGAGGTCCTGGCCAACGCCGAGGTCGTCGTGCACGAT
>JAFAFN010000071.1 GCA_023423475.1 Actinomycetes bacterium
AGGAGTACGTCCCGCTCGACAGCGACGACTGGACGACGCAGGTCGCCAAGATCGCCGCGGCGAAGCCCGACTTCGTGTTCAACACGATCAACGGCTCCTCGAACGTCGGCTTCATCAAGGCCTACGACGAGGCCGGACTCGGTGCGGACAACTCGCCGATCATCTCGGTGTCCATCGCCGAGGAAGAGGCGCCCGCCATGGGCGCCGACCTGACCGGCCAGTACGCATCCTGGAACTACTTCCAGAGCGTCGAGAACCCGGAGAACGAGGCGTTCATCAAGGCCTTCCAGGACAAGTACGGCGCCGACCGCCCGACGTCGGACCCGATGGAAGCCGCCTACGTCTCGATGTACCTGTACAAGGAGATGGTCGAGAAGGCCGAGTCCTTCTGCGTCGACGCCGTGAACGGTGCGGCCGAGGGCACGACCTTCCAGGCACCCGAGGGTCTCGTGACCGTCGACGGTGAGAACCACCACATCTACAAGACCGGACTCATCGGCCAGATCAACGCCGACAACCAGTTCGACGTGGTGTGGAGCTCCGAGGAGCCGATCGAGCCCGATCCGTTCCTCGAGGGCTACGACTGGTGGGACCCGAACGCGGAGTGATCCGACGCTCGCCCACGGCGAGCCACGGAACCCGCCCGTGATCCTGTGTGCCGTGCTCCGACGAGCACGGCACACGGGGTCCGGGCCCCTTCCTCCCTGTCCCTTCCTCCAGTCCGACACCGAAAGCGCATGGGCCCATGGACGCATTCACCACCCCCTTCCTCACCGGCACCGCCATCGGCGCCATCCTGTTGCTCGCCGCACTCGGCCTGACGCTCACGTTCGGCCAGATGGGCGTGATCAACATGGCCAACGGCGAGTTCCTGATGGCCGGCGCGTACGCCACCTACCTCACCCAGCAGGTGGTCTCGAGCACCGGCCTGTCGATCTTCGTCGCCATCCCGGTGGCGTTCGTGATCGCCGGCATCCTCGGGTTGATCCTCGAGGTGACCATCATCCAATGGATGTACAAACGACCACTCGACACGCTGCTGGTGACCGTCGGCGTGGCCATGGTCCTCCAGCAGCTCGCCAAGGACATCTTCGGCGCCCAGGGTGACCCGGTGACCCCACCGAGCTGGATGCGGGGCAGCATCGAGGTGTTCGGCTACGCCTGGCCGCACCGCCAGCTCTTCACGATCATCCTGGCCCTCGCCTCGCTCGCGGCGCTGGGAGCGGTCCTCAAGTACAGCTCGTTCGGTCGACAGATCCGAGCGACGGTCCAGAACCGTGAGCTCGCCGAGACCATGGGCGTCTCGACCCGCAACGTCGACCGCATCACCTTCTTCCTCGGCTCCGGCCTCGCAGGTATCGGTGGTGTCGCCATCTCGCTGATCTCGGGGACCAACCCGACGCTCGGCACGACCTACATCATCCCGGCGTTCCTGGTGGTCGTGGCCGGCGGCGTCGGCCAGCTCAAGGGCACGGTCATCGCCGCCTGGGCCGTCGGCGTGCTCACCGCCTTCCTCACCGACTGGACCAGCGGCTCCATGGCGCAGGTCATCACCTTCGCCCTCGTCGTGGTGTTCCTCCAGGTCCGACCGCAGGGCCTCTTCACCGTCCGGACCAGGGGGCTGGCATGACCACGACCACCGTCAACGAATCCGACCCGCCCGACACCCCGGACACCTCCGACGCCGTCGAGGCGTCGGGTGGCACATCGAAGAAGTTCCCGGCCTCGAAGTTCTTCACGACCTACGGCGGGCTCGTCGCCATCGCCATCGTGGCGCTCGTCCTGTTGGTGTGGGCACCCGGTTCGCTCACGGCGTTCCGCCTCGGCAACCTCGGCAAGTACGCCTGCTGGGCCATCGCGGCGGTCGGCATCGGTCTCGCCTGGGGCCGGGGCGGCATGCTCGTCATGGGCCAGGGCGTGTTCTTCGGACTCGGCGGCTACGCCATGGCGATGCACATGAAGCTCGAGGCCGCCGGCCCCGGCGAGGTCCCGGACTTCATGGTGCTCTACGGCGACGCGACGATGCCCGGCTGGTGGGAGCCGTTCCGCAGCGGCCCGTTCACGATCTTCGCGATCTTCGCGTTGCCGGCGGTCGTGTCGTTCGTGCTCGGCTACGCCATCCTCAAGCGGCGGGTGAAGGGTGCGTACTTCGCCATCCTGACCCAGGCCCTCGCCGTCGCATTCGCCACGCTGCTCATCGCGACGATCAAGCAGACCGGCGGCTTCAACGGCCTGAACACCTTCACCACGGTCTTCGGCCAGAACATGTACGACCCGGCGGTGAAGAAGAACCTGTACATGATCGCGGCGGGCACCCTGGTCGTCTGCCTGGTCATCGTCTGGCAGCTCTACCGCAGCCGTTACGGCGAACTGCTCGTCGCCACCCGCGACGCCGAGGAGCGCATCCGCTTCCTCGGCTACGACCCCGCCAACATCAAGCTGGTGGCGTTCGTGGTCGCCGCGATCATGGCGAGCGTCGGCGGTGCGCTCTTCGCGCCCATCGCCGGCATCATCTCGCCGTCGAACGTGGACGCCGCCGCGTCGATCATGCTGCTCGCCGGTGTCGCCCTCGGCGGCCGCGCCTCGTTGCTCGGCCCCGCGCTGGGTGCCATCGCGGTGGGCTACGGCCAGTCGACGCTCTCGGAGCGGTTCCCGACCCAGTGGACCTACTTCCAGGGCGGCCTGTTCATCGTCGTCCTGCTCTTCCTCCCCCTCGGCATCGCCTCGCTGTGGCCGAAGCTGAAGGGCCTGCTACCGAGCCGGTCGGCCGACGCCGAACCCACGGCACCCGAACCGACGTTCCACGAACCGGAGGTGGCGACATGAGCAGCAACATCGCCCCACGCAAGGACGCCACCGCCAAGAGCACCTCGTTCCTCGGAGAGGACTACCTCGAGGTCCGCGACCTGACCGTCGACTTCGACGGATTCAAGGCGATCCAGAGTGTGGACGTCACCTTCATGCAGGGTCGGCTCCACTTCCTGATCGGGCCGAACGGCGCCGGAAAGACCACGCTGGTCGACGCCCTCACCGGGTTGTCGCAGGGCACCGGCACCGCCGAGTTCCACCACCACAACCTGCTCGAGATGAAGTCCCACAAGATCGTGCGACTCGGTATCGGCCGGACGTTCCAGACCGCCACGGTCTTCGAGCAGCTCAGCGTCCTGCAGAACCTCGACATCGCGGCGGGCCTGCACCGCAAGTCGTGGGAGCTCCTGCTCCCCCGACGCAAGGTGCCCCAGCGCGTCGAGGAGGCGTTGGAGACGATCGGCCTGACGGCGCACGCGCACCGGCCCGCTGGCATCCTCGCCCACGGTCAGAAGCAGTGGCTCGAGATCGGCATGCTGCTGGTCCAGGACGCCAAGGTCATGTTCCTCGACGAGACGGTCGCCGGCATGAGCACCGAGGAGCGCGACGAGACCGGCGCGCTGCTGCAGCGCATCGTCGGTGACCGGACGATCGTGGTCATCGAACACGACATGGACTTCATGCGGACGTTCGCCGACTTCGTGACCGTCATGCACGGCGGCAAGGTCCTCGCCGAGGGCTCCGTCGCCGAGATCCAGGCCGATCCCCAGGTCCAAGAGGTCTACCTGGGGACCACAGCGGAGGTAGGAGCAGAATGACGGAGCCGATGCTCGAGATCTCCGGGGTCACCGCGGGGTACGGACGCTCGATGGTCCTCCACGACGTCGATGTGTCGATCCCCGTCGGCGGTGCCGCCGCGGTGATGGGCCACAACGGTGCCGGCAAGACGACGCTGCTGCGGGTCGCCGTCGGACTCGTGCCGGTGAAGTCCGGCAAGGTCATGCTGGACGGCGAGGACGTCACCCGGCTGCCACCCAACCGCCGGGTGAAGCGCGGTCTGGGCTACGTGCCCCAGGGACAGCTCTGCTTCCCGCAGATGACCACGATGGAGAACCTCCAGCTGGTCTCGAACGTGCGCTCGAAGATCGACGAGGTGCTCGACACGTTCCCCGCGCTGACCGACCTGCTCGGTCGGGCGGCGGGGCTGCTGTCCGGTGGCCAGCGCCAGCAGCTGGCGATCGCCCGCACGCTGTTGACCGAGCCCCGACTGCTGATCCTGGACGAGCCGACCGAGGGCATCCAGCCCAACGTCGTCGCCGAGATCGAGCAGGTCATCGTCGACCTGACCCAGCGCGGTGACCTCACCGTGCTGCTCGTCGAGCAGCACGTCGGCTTCGCGCTGCGGTCGACCGACAGCTACTACGTGCTCGAGTCGGGGCGCATCACCGGCAGCGGCGAGGGCGGCGAAGGAGCACTCGACGAGGTGCGCAGCGCCATGGCGGTCTGATCCGACCGCTCAGACCGACTCCTCGATGTGCGCTCGCACCCGGTCGCGGAACGCCACGAACTCGGGTAGCGACCGAGCGTCCTCGGGTCGGTCGTGCCGTCCGGCGAAGGGCCCCGGCTCGTCGAGCACCACACGTCCCGGGCGAGGGCTGAGCACCACGACGCGGTCCGCCAGGTACGCGGCCTCGTCGACGCCGTGGGTGATGAACACCACGGTCTTGTCCCCTGCGG
>JAFAFN010000119.1 GCA_023423475.1 Actinomycetes bacterium
GATGACCGCGGGGTCCTCGAGCATCCGGAGGATGAGCGAGCAGGCGCCGAGCTTGAGGAACGTGGCGTACTCGCTCATGTTGGAGTCGCCCACGATCACGTGGAGCCGGCGGTAGCTCTCGGAGTCCGCATGCGGTTCGTCGCGGGTGTTGATGATCGGTCGTGAGCGGGTGGTCGCCGAGGAGACACCCTCCCAGATGTGCTCCGCTCGCTGGGAGATCGAGTACTGCGCTCCCCTGGCGGTCTGCAGGAGCTTGCCGGCACCGGCGTAGATCTGGCGGCTGACCAGGAACGGGATGAGGACCTCGGTGTAGTGGTTGAGGTCGTCGTTGCGGCTGGTGAGGTAGTTCTCGTGGCAGCCGTAGCTGTTGCCCGCGGAGTCGGTGTTGTTGCGGAACAGGTAGATGTCGCCGTGGATGCCCTCCTCGGCGAGGCGCTGCTCGGCGGACTCGACGAGCTGACCGAGGATCCACTCCCCCGCCTTGTCGTGCGCGACGAGGTCGTGCAGCGAGTCGCACTCGGGTGTGGCGTACTCGGGGTGGGAGCCCACGTCGAGGTAGAGCCGGGCCCCGTTGGCGAGGAACACGTTCGACGAACGGCCCCACGACACGACCCGCCGGAACAGGTACCGGGCGACCTCGTCGGGACTCAGCCGGCGCTGCCCGCGGAGGGTGCAGGTGACGCCGTACTCGTTCTCGAGGCCGTAGATCCGGCGTTCCATCGCGTCAAGCTAGCGGGGTCCGCCCAGATGTTGGTGCAGCCCCCGGACCGGGCGCTCAGGCGAGCAGCGCAGCGGTCTCGGCGTCGTCGATGCGACGGAAGGTGCGCCCCGCCGGAAGCCGGTCGAGCACGGCGACCTCGAGCTCTGCGGCGCTCAGCTGCCGCTCGGGGCCTGCGAGCGCCGACACCGCGGCCCCCAGGGCCTCGACGATGGTGCCGCCCTCGACCCAGGACTCGCCCATGCGGGTGCCGATGGCCTCGGCCTCACCGCCGAGCACGGCCCAGCCGGTCTCGTCGATGAGCGTGCCGTCGTAGAGGATGTGGAAGAGATGGTCGTCGGAGCGCTCGCGGCCGACCTCGGCCACGAGGATCTCGACCTCCATCGGCTTCATCTCGTGGGTGAAGACCTGACCGAGCATCTGCGCGTACTGGTTGGCCAGGCTGCGGGCGTCGACGTCCTCTCGGCTGAACGAGAACCCCTTGAGGTCGGCGTGACGGACCCCGGCGATGCGGAGCTGGTCGAACTCGTTGTACTTGCCGACGCCGGCAAAGCCGATGCGGTCGTAGATCTCGGACACCTTGCGCAGCATGCGGGAGGGGTTCTCGGCGCACAGCAGGATGCCGTCGTCGAAGGTGCAGGCGACGAGCGCCCTGCCCCTGGCGATGCCCTTCCGCGCGTAGTCCGCGCGGTCCTTCATCATCTGCTCGGGGGCGACGTAGAACGGGGCGGTCATGCTCGGGCCTCTCGTTCGGCGACGATCTGTTCGAGCAGGAGGGCGTAGCGCTCGGCGAGCTCCTCGTCGGGGATGCGCACGAAACCGGCCGCGCTGATGCTGGCGACGACGGGGAAGATGCCGCGCAGCATGTCGGGTCCCCCGGTGGCGGAGTCCTCGTCCGCTGCCTCGTAGAGGGCCCGCAGCGCCAGGTCGACGGCATCGGGTGCGTCGAGCTGCTGACGCCAGCCGAGCTTGATCACGGTCGAGGCGTGCAGGCTGCCGGAGCCGGTCGCTGCATGGTCGAACTCCTCGTAGCGGCCGCCGGTGACGTCGTACTGGAAGAGTCGTCCGTTGCCACGTGCCAGGTCGTAGCCAGCGAAGAGCGGGACCACGGCCAGGCCCTGCATGGCGGCCGGCAGGTGGTTGCGGACCATCTGGGAGAGCTGGTTGGCCTTGCCCTCGAGGCTGAGCGGGGCGCCCTCGACCTTCTCGTAGTGCTCGAGCTGCAGCTGGAACAGCTTGACCATCTCGACCGCGGGGCCTGCGGCACCGGCGATCGCCACGCCGCTGTGGCGGTCCGCGGCGAAGACCTTCTCGATCGTGCGGTGGCTGATCAGGTTGCCCGACGTCGCCCGGCGGTCGCCGGCCATCACGACGCCGTCCGCGTAGCGGATCGCGACGCAGGTGGTCCCGTGGGTCACCTGGAAGCGGGCGTCGACAGGGGCGTCGGGCACGGCCGGCGCGAGCCCGGCGCGGCGCACGAGTGCGGCGAAGTCGGGCCCCGGATCGTCGCCGGGGCCGAAGTTCAGGAGAGTCACGAGGGGCAGGCTACAAGCGGCCTGTGTCGAGTGGTGGCACGTGCCCGGGGGTCGTGCTCACTCACCGCCCTTCTGGATGTAGGACTTCACGAAGTCCTCGGCGTTCGTCTCGAGCACGTCGTCGATCTCGTCCAGGAGCTCGTCGAGCTCGGCCTTGATCTTGGTGCCCGATTCGCTCGCCGCAGGCTCCTCGACGACCTCGTCGGCGTCACGACGCTGCGGCGCTGGCTTCTTCTTGAGTTCACGTTCTGGCATCTCGAACCTCCGCGTCGCCGTCACCGTACCCCGAGCTCGCCCCGATGCCGCGCCGCCTTTCGCCGAGGGTGCCGCTCAGCTGCGTAGCCGCCGCAGGAGCTCGGCGGCCGAGGCCGCCGAGTCGATGAGCTCGCCCACCGTCGCTCGCGTGCCCTTCTCGGGATCGAGCATCGGCACCCGCTGGAGGGAGGTCTCGCCCACGTCGAAGACGATCGAGTCCCAGTTGGCGGCGACGATGTCGTCGGAGAACCTGGCCAGGCAGCGACCACGGAAGTACGCCCGGGTGCCGGGCGGCGGCTGGGTGACGGCATCGAGGACCTCGGCGTCGTCGGTCAGCCGTTCCAGGCCCACCCGCCGGGCCAGCGACGACGTCGGCCGGAGGTCGTGGTACTGGAGGTCCATCGCCGCCAGTCGTGCGTCACCCCAGTCCAGGCCGTGACGTTCTCGGTAGCCGTCGAAGAGCCGGTACTTGGCGACCCAGTCGAGCTGGTCCGAGAGGCGCATCGGGTCGGATTCGAGCCCCGACAGCACGGTCTCCCAGCGCACGAGCGTCGCCTCGCCGACCTCTTCGCCGACGGCGTCGAGGCCATGGGAGTCCGCGTAGCGGCGGGCGTGCTCGAGCAGGTGCCACTGGATCTCGAGGGCGGTCATCGTCGTGCCGTCGGCCATCGCGAGCGGCTCGTCGAGCGAGAGGTCGCGGGAGACCTGGTGCATGGCGGGCACCGGCCTGGCCAGGCGCAGCGGTGCACCGAGCGCGTCGTCGTCGATCATCGCGAGCACCAGCGCGGTCGTGCCGAGCTTGAGGAACGTGGCGACCTCGCTCATGTTCGCGTCGCCGGCGATCACGTGGAGGCGTCGGAAGCGCTGGGCATCGGCGTGTGGCTCGTCGCGGGTGTTGATGATCGGCCGCTTCAGGGTGGTCTCGAGCCCGACCTCCTCCTCGAAGAAGTCCGCCCGCTGGGTGATCTGGAACGGGACCTCGTCGCGTCGTGCGCCCTGGACCTCGGAACCGACCTTGCCGGAGCCGGTGAAGACCTGTCGGGTGACCATGTGCGCGGTGGCGTGGGCGACGATGCGCGTGAAGGGCGTCGACCGGTCCATCAGGTAGTTCTCGTGGCAGCCGTAGCTGTTGCCCTTGCCATCGGAGTTGTTCTTGTAGACGACGAGCTCCTGGCCCTCGGGCAGCATCCGGCGTGCGGCTGCCATCGAGCGCAGCAGGATCTCCTCTCCCGCACGGTCGTAGAGCAGCGCTTCGCGGGCGTCGAGGCACTCGGGCGCGGAGTACTCGGGGTGGGCGTGGTCGACGTAGTAGCGGGCGCCGTTGGTCAGCACGGCGTTGACCAGGTGGGTCTCGATCTCCGGCGCGGCGGTCCGGCGCAGTGCCTCTCCCCTGGCGTCGTTGCCCGGCGACTCGTCCTCGAAGTCCCAGCCGACCGACGGTGCGTGCGGGTCCGAGGGGTCCTCGAGCGTGCTCAGGTAGGCGTTGATGAGCAGCGAGGAGGCCGAGATCGGGTTGGACTCGGTGGTGCCGCGCACGACGATGCCGTACTCGGTCTCGATCCCGCAGATCTTCGTGACCGCCATCAGGGCACCTGCTCCATGACCACGAAGCCGTTCCCGCGGTCGCGCAGCTCGCGGAAGCGCTCGATGGTCGCCTCGGAGATGCCCGCGTCGAGGGCCCGCTCGCGATCAGCCGGCGTGTCGAAGTGCACCAGCCCGTCGGGGGCGGCGTCGCCGAGCAGCTCGCGCACGCGCAGCTCGGTGGCACGCAGCTCGGCGCGTTCGGACTCGGTGAGCGGGTCGAAGCGTGCGATCTCTCGCCCTTCGACCACCTCGCCGTCGGCGAGCACGTCGAGGCTCACGATGTTGAGCGCGACGTCGGTGTCGGACGGGTCGCTCACCCGCCAGTCGCCGTACTTCAGCTCGGCCCAGTCCTCGGGCTCGACCCGCACGTCGAAGCCGGCACGCTCGAGCATGAGGAACAACCCCGGACCGGCTGCCGACCACGTCCGTGGGTCGACCGTGCGGATCAGGTAGGTGGTGTCCGGGTCGAGCTCTCGCTCCAGGGTGTCGGACAGCTCGTTGAGCGCGGTCGAGACCCCTTGCAGCGGGAGCTCGCCGTCGTCGAGCGCGATGGCGGTGACCCCGAGGGCCAGCGCCACGACGGTGGCGACCGCCCCGACGCGCGTGGCCAGACGGTCGCGGCGTGCCGCTGCGGCCGGTCGGTCCATGGCGATGACGAACGCCGCCCACACCAGTCCGACGTAGGTGAACAGCGAGACCGCCCACCACCACCTGACCATGTAGGTGGCCACGAAGCCGGTGAGACGTGACGTCGACACCAGGGCGAGCAGGATGCCGGTCACGGCCACGACGGCGACGCCGACGAGATCACGGCGAGCACGTCGCACACCGGTCGCGAGCACGGCGGCGAGTGCCACCAGGACGACGACCAACCACGGGACACCCGACCCGAGCGAGAGGCCCATCGCGTCGATCTCTGCACCGCCGGCCCAGGGCGCGGGGACCGAGAGCTGCTGGTTGGCGATACCGAACGCCCTGGACCAGCCGGCGACGGGATCGCCGGGCTCGAAGGAGTAGCGGGCGATCGCCGTCATGTTCCCGGGGTCGCCCGTGAGCTGCTGGATGAGTGCCGGCAGCCAGCACAGGAACAGGAGCCCGGCGGTGAGTCCGAGCGTACGTCCGGTGCGTCGGAGCAGTTCGGCTGCGTCGTCGTCCCCCCTGCGCCGGGCGGTCACCACCGGCGCGATCGCCGCGACGAGTGCGACGGCGCCGAGCGATCCGACCAGCGGCAGGAAGCCGAGGTGGCACTGGAGGCAGAACGACGCCACGACCGCAGCGCACGGCAGCGACCGCAGGCTCCCGTCGGTGACGGACCACACCAGGTACAGGAGCAGGACGAACGGGAAGAAGGCGACGTAGGGGTTCCAGGGCTCGAGCACTTCGTTGAAGCCCATCGAGAGCATGGCCGCCACGAGTCCAGCAGCGGTCAGTCCGCTCAGCAGCACGCCGCCGCGCCGGTAGGCGACCGCGACGCATCCCGACGCGCTGACCGCAGCGATGGCAGCGGCGCCCAGGACGATGCCGTCGTCGCCGAGCACGCTCGCCGGCACCGCGAGCAGCCAGAACATGAGCGGGCCGGGATGGGCCCAGCCCCAACGCGACCACGCGCCCAGCAGCGGGGTGTTCGACCCGCCGACGTCGTCGATCCGCAACGTGGTGAGCGCGATGTCGCCGACCGGACGCCAGTCACCCAGGATCACGGCGATCGCCCCGATCGACACGGTGGCGAGCACCACGGCGATCTGGGCGGCGAGGATCCACTCGTCGGTCCGTTCCGGGCCGCGGATGCGGCGACGGAGCGACGGTGCGGACCGGGTGTCGGGCCGACCGTCGAGCCGATCCGAGGGATCGGTCATGGTGATGGCGTCACCCGGGGTCATATCGCGTCGACCCTACTGCACCCCCATCGCGGCTCAGAGGTACTGGCCGGTGGCGACCCGCTCGATCGATCGACCGCCTTCGGGGTCGGCGTCGATGTGGTGCACCAGGGTGCGGACGTAGACGATGCGCTCGCCCTTCTTGCCCGAGATCTTCGCCCAGTCGTCCGGGTTGGTCGTGTTGGGGAGGTCCTCGTGCTCCTTGTACTCCTGGTGGATGGAGTTGACGAGGTCCGAGACCCGGATGCCGGTGCCGGCACCCGCGAGCTGGCGCTTGATGGCCAGCTTCTTGGCCCTTCGCACGACGTTCTCGATCATGGCGCCCGAGGAGAAGTCCTTGAAGTACATGACCTCCTTGTCGCCGTTCTGGTAGGTCACCTCGAGGAACTGGTTCAGCTCGTCGGTGCGGTACATCTCCTCGACGGTCTGCTCGATCATCGCCGAGGTGGCCTTCGCCGGGTCGCCGCCGCCGAGACGGGCGACCTCGTCCGCGTCGAGGGGCAGGTCGGGGGTGAGGTAGCGCCCGAAGATCTGCGCCGCCGAGGTCTCGTCGGGGCGGTTGATCTTGATCTTCACGTCCAGGCGACCGGGACGCAGGATCGCTGGGTCGATCAGGTCCTCCCGGTTGGACGCGCCGATCACGATCACGTTGCGAAGGGTCTCGACGCCGTCGATCTCGGCGAGCAGCTGCGGGACGATCGTCGCCTCCATGTCGGAGGAGATGCCGGTGCCGCGGGTGCGGAACAGCGACTCCATCTCGTCGAAGAACACGATGACCGGCGTGCCGTCCTCGGCCTTCTCGCGTGCTCGCTGGAACACCAGGCGGATGTGGCGCTCGGTCTCGCCGACGTACTTGTTGAGCAGCTCCGGGCCCTTGATGTTCAGGAAGAAGCTGCGTGCCTCCTTGCCCGTCGTCTCGGTGACCTTCTTCGCGAGGCTGTTGGCGACCGCCTTGGCGATGAGGGTCTTGCCGCATCCCGGGGGTCCGTACAGCAGGATGCCCTTCGGGGCGGGCAGGAGGTACTCACGGAACAGGTCCTGGTGCAGGAAGGGCAGCTCGACCGCATCGGTGATCTGCTCGATCTGCTCATCCAGCCCGCCGATGTCCTCGTAGGAGATGTCGGGGACCTCCTCGAGCACCAGCTCCTCGACCTCGGCCTTGGGGAGCCGTTCGAGCAACAGGCCCGAGCGTGAGTCCATCAGCACGATGTCGCCGGCGCGCAGGCGGGTGTCCTGCAGCTGCTCCGCGAGCTCGGCGACGCGCTCCTCGTCCGCTCGTCCGACCACGAGCGCACGGCGGCCGTCGTCGAAGAGCTCCTTGAAGGTGACGATCTCGCCGGAGGACTCCGGCGAGCGCACCATCACGACGTTGTAGGCCTCGTTGAGCACGACCTCGGCGCCGCGACGCAGCTGGTCGGGGGTGATCGAGGGCGAGACCTCGACGCGCATCTTGCGGCCCGCCGCCTGGACGTCGACGGTCTCGTCGTCGTTCACGCCGAGCAGGGTCGCGTAGGCCGCGGGCGGCTGGGTGAGCTTGTCGACCTCGTCGCGCAGCGCCGAGATGTGGTCCCGGGCCTCTCGCAACGTGTAGGTCAGCTTCTCGTTCTGGCTCACGGCCTGGGCGAGCTGGCCCTTCGTCTCGAGCAGCCGCTCCTCGAGCGTGCGCACCCGCTTGGGAGCGTCCTGGAGTCGGCGCACGAGCGAGGAGACCTCGTTCTCGAGCTCCTGGACCTGATCTCGGAGGGACTCGACGTCCTCCGGTGTGTCGTTGACCTCTTGATCGCCCACGGTGCCTCCCGGGTTCGCTCGTCACCCGTTCTAGCCCCTCATCGCACGAGTTCCGCGCCACGTTCACGGCCCAACGGCCCGACGTGACGGATTTCCACCGGAATGGCCGTGAAAAGTCCGGGGTGTGGCTAGGATGGAGGCCACTTCCGGTTCCCGAAACGACTCCCGGCCCGGGGTCGGCACGAAGGCAGGTCAGCATGGGTTTGAAGGTCTGGATCGATCAGGATCTCTGCACCGGTGACGGGTTGTGCGAGGAGATCTCGCCCGCCGTGTTCACCCTGCTCGATGACGGCCTCGCCTACGTGAAGGACGCCGAGAAGGTGTACAGCGACCCGGGCGGGGCCGAGGGGCTCGCCGAGATCCCCGACGGCGAGCTCGAGGGCGTCATCGAGTCCGCCGAGGAGTGCCCCGGGGAGTGCATCTTCATCGAGGCCGAGTGAGCCGGTCGGTCCGGGCGCGCTGACGCGCTGCACCGGGTCGACCACCCAGAAC
>JAFAFN010000066.1 GCA_023423475.1 Actinomycetes bacterium
CGGAGCAGGCGGCGACGGTCGTCGAGCAGGTCCCGCAACGTCTGGGTGAGCGGGATCTCGGGTGCCCAGCCGGTGTCGTGGCGGAGCCGTGAGCTGTCCCCGAGCAGCAGCGGGATGTCGACGGGGCGCTGCAGGTCGGGATCGGGCTCGAGCACCATCGGGATGGTGGCCATCTCGATGAACTGCTCGGCGAGGCGCTGCACGGCGATCGCAGTGCCGGAGCACACGTTGTAGACCTGACCCGGGTGCCCCGACTCGATCAGGAGCCGGTAGGCCCGCACGACGTCGCGGACGTCGGTGAAGTCCCGTTCCGGGCTGAGGTTGCCGACCTTGACGACCTGCTCGCCCGTGGTCTCGTTCAGCGCGACACGCCCGGCGAGTGCGGGGGCGACGAACTTGTCGGTCTGGCCGGGGCCGAGGTGGTTGAAGGGCCGGGCGCGCACGACGTGCTGGTCGTAGCCCAGCGCCGCCTGCAGCGCGACGTAGTCGGCGGCCACCTTCGACGCGGCGTACGGGCTGACGGGTCGCAGCGGCTGGTCCTCGGTGATGGGCGCGTCCTCCGGGGTGACCTTGCCGTAGACGTCGGCGGAGCCGATGGTCAGCACCCGCTCGGCTCCGGCCTCGCGAGCTGCCCACAGGACGTTCAGCGTGCCCTCGGCGTTGGCGCGGAACGTCGCCTGCGGGGTCTGCCACGAACCGCCCACGTCGGCCGCACCGGCGATGTGGTACACGACCTCGGGAGCAGCACGCCGGAACAGGTCGAGCAGCGCCGCCGCGTCGAGGATGTCGAGGCCATCGGTCACACGGTCGGTCGGGATGACCTCGTCGCCCTGGTCCTCGAGGTGTCGATGGAGGTGCTGGCCGACGAAGCCGCCGGCCCCTGTGATCAGTGCTCTCATCGGGTGCGGGGGAGGGCTGGTGCGGTCGTCACGGGGTCGAGTGTAGGGGTGTCGCCGCGCCGGACCACGCCCGGCCGTGGTGCACGGCTCGGCGCAGCGGGCGCGGTACGATCGATGTCCCTGCGTACGGAGGAACCCGGCCATTTCGCCCGACCCTGACGAACCCGTAGCGTCCACGCCCACGCCAGCTCCCGACGAGCGCCCGGCGGCGGCGGATCGACCCCGGGACACCGACGCTCCACCCGAGCACGACATCGACGAAACGCCCACCACCGACCCGGTCGCGCCGGCGCCGGTCACCGATGCCGCGCCCGTCGCGGCGCCGGCCGATGCCGACGAGGTCGACGAGCAGGAGCTCGACGAGAAGTGGGGCTTCGGTCCCGAGGAGCCCCAGACCGGCCACGGTGCGCCGCCGGTGGTCGCCGTGCTCGTCACCAAGGACCCGGGTGACTGGTTCGAGCGCACCCTCGAGTCGCTCGCCGACCAGGACTACGAGCGCCTCTCGGTGCTGGTCATCGACAACGGCGGCACCGAGGACCCCACCCAACGCATCGCCGAGGTCCTCCCCTCGGCGTTCGTCAAGCGCGTCGACACCGACCGCGGCCTGTCGGCGGCGACGAACGAGGCCCTCACGTCGGTCGAGGGCGCCACGTTCCTGCTGCTCATGCACGACGACGTCGCGCTCGAGCCGAACACGGTCACCGCGCTCGTGGCCGAGGCCTTCCGCGCGACAGGTGGCATCGTCGGTCCGAAGATCGTCGAGTGGGACGACCCCAGCCGACTGTGGTCGGTGGGCTACTCGGTCGACATCTACGGGTTCAGCTCCCCGATCTCCGAGCCGGGCGAGCTCGACCAGGCCCAGCACGACACCGCGAGAGAGGTCTTCGCCGTCTCCGGCGCCTGCCTCCTCGTCCGCGCCGACCTCTTCGATGCGATCGGCGGGTTCACCGACGAGATCCCGTACTTCGGCGAGGACATCGACCTGTGCTGGCGGGCCCACATCGCCGGTGCGACGGTGCACCTGTGCCCGTCCGCGGTCGTGGCGCACCGTGGCGACTTCGTCGATCGCCGTCCGCCGGAGAACTGGAACCGACTGGCGGTGCGCCACGAGACGCGCACCATGCTCACCAACTACGAGCCGCTCCGACTGCTCCGGCTCGCGCCGGTCGCCGCGATCCTCTCGGGAGTCGACCTGCTCGGCTCGTTGATCGGCGGGCGGTTCCACCGCGCCGGTGACATCGTCGCCTCGTGGCTCTGGAACATCGTCAGCTTCCCGTCGCTCTTGCGCGCCCGGTCCCGGGTGAAGCGCGTGCGACGCGCCCACGACGCCGAGTACCTGCCGTTGATGCGTCAGGGCAGCACACGCCTCGGCACGCTCTGGCGAGCGGACGAGGGAGAGAACCGTCTGCAGTCCGTCGCCCAGGCCGGTCGCGGCTACCTCCAGGACCTCACCTCCGGCCCGAGCCGAGCCGGCACGGTGCTCGCGCTCGTCGCCACGGCGCTGGTGCTCGTCGGCGCCCGCTCGCTGATCGCCGGGCCGCTCCCGGTCATCCGCGAGTTCTTCGACGCCGGACAGGGACCGGGGGAGCTGCTGTCGCAGTGGTGGTCGAGCTGGCGCGAGTCCGGCTTCGGCGAATCCGCCGTGCCACCGACGGTCGTACCGGGGCTGGGCATCGCCGGCACCGTCCTGCTCGGCTCGGTCGGCGCCGCCCGCCGGCTGTTGATCGTCGCGCCGCTCTTCGTCGGAGCGCTCGGCGCCTGGAAGCTGCTGCTGCGCACGCGCTCGACCAAGGCCCGTGCCGCGGCGCTGTTGGCGTACGGCCTGAACCCGGTCGTGTTGAACGCCATGGCCGAGGGTCGGCTCCAGGCGCTCGTCACCTATGCCGCGGCACCCTGGATCCTGCGTCGGACCGCCACCGCTGCGGGCCTCGAGCCGTTCGGGGACGACACCACGGCACCGGGTTCGGTCGCCCGCAGCATCGCCGGCACTGCGCTGCTCCTCGCGTTCGTCGGTTCGGTCACGCCCGTCGGTGCTGCGCTGCTGGTGCTGTGCTGCCTGCTCATCGTGATCGTCGCCACGGTCCGCAGCCGGACCGGCTCGACCGTGGCCTACGTCGGACGCCTGCTGTCGTCGACCGTGCTCGCCCTGCTCGTGATCGGGCCGTGGGTCCTCGAGGCCGTGCTCGGCGGCGACGCGGCGTCGCTCACCGGCATGTGGACGGGGCGCGACGCCGAGCCCGGCGCCGCGGACCTGATCACCGGCAGCGTCGGGCCCGTCACGGTCGGACTGTTCGGCTGGGGGCTGCTCGTGGCCGGTGGCTACTCGCTGCTCGCCGGACGCAGCTGGCGGTTCCGCTGGGCGCTCGGCGGCTGGGTGCTGGCGCTCGCGTCGTGGGTCGCCGCGATCGTGCTGGTGCAGGCGGACGCCGTCGCCGGCGCCGGTGTCGAGCTGATCCTCGTGCCCGCAGCGCTCGGCCTGGCGATCTCGGTCGCGATGGGCGCCCTCGCCTTCGAGCACGACGTCGTCGGCTCCGACTTCGGCCTCTCCCAGATCCTCTCCGCCGTCGCGGTCGCCGGGCTGCTCGTGGCCATGGTGCCGATCACCGTCGCATCGGCCGACGGTCGGTGGTACCAGCCCGAAGGCGACTTCCGCCGACTGCTCGAGAACGTCGACGACGGTGACGACTTCCGCACCGTGTGGATCGGCGACCCCGACGTCCTGCCACTCGCCGGTTGGGAGCTGCCCGGCAGCGACGGCGTCGGCATCGGCACGAGCAACGGCCTCGATCCCACCGTGACCCAGCGCTACCGCCTCGACGGCGGCGACGGCGTCACCCACCTCGAGGACGCGCTCGCGGCAGCGGTCCGGGGAGAGACCGCTCGACTCGGTCGGGTGCTGGCCCCGATGGGCATCCGCTACGTCGCGGTGATCGACCGTCCGGCTCCGCAGCCGTTCGCCCCGGCCGCAGCGCCGTACCCGGCGTCCGTGCTCGCCGCGCTCCGTGAACAGCTCGACCTGGTCGAGATCGAGCTGAACGCCGGACTGGTGCTCTTCGAAGTGCAGGACAACTGGCCGCTGCGTGCCGACATCACCGAGCTCGACCTGCCCGAGGACGCCGACACCTCGGCGCAGCTGCAATCCGACCTGCCGGTCCCGCCGGCGGTGCTCGGCAGCGGTCCCGGCACGAAGTTCTCCGGTGACCTCGCCGCCCAGCAGCGCATCGCCCAGGCATCGACGGCGCACGAGGGCTGGTCCCTCGACGTCGACGGGACGACCGCCGAGCGCAGCACGCTGTCCGGCTGGGAGCAGCAGTTCACCACCGACGGCGGAGGTGCCGCGGTGCTCAAGTGGTCGACGCCGCTGATGTCGCGTGGCCTCCAGGCGCTCCAGGTGCTGGTGCTGCTCGGCCTGATCGTCGTCGTGGTGCGCCAGCGGCGGGTCGTCGGACGCAGGAGCCGTCGCCGTTCGAGGAGCGCCGACGCGCCGATGATCGTGGTCGCCGATGACGGCGTCGTCGACGCCTCGGTCGCCTCGACGAGCACGGACGAGGGGGCTCGACCATGAAGCCGACACGACTGATCCTCGTCGCCGCCCTCGTCGCGGCGCTGGTGGGGCTCACGACCTGGTGGCAGGGCGAGCCGGAGC
>JAFAFN010000072.1 GCA_023423475.1 Actinomycetes bacterium
CACCTTCACCACCGCGGGTGCCGTGCTCGCCGAGACCTTCGTCGCCCTGCCGTTCTTCGTCATCACCGTCGAGGCCGGCCTGCGATCGATGGACCGTCGCTACGAGGACGCCGCCGCCACCCTCGGCGCCTCGCGCTGGACGGTGTTCCGCCGTGTGACCTTCCCCCTCATCGCGCCGACGGTGGTCGCCGGCGCGGTGTTGTCGTGGGCCCGGGCGCTGGGCGAGTTCGGCGCCACGATCACCTTCGCTGGCAACATCATCGGCCGCACCCAGACCCTGCCGCTGGCGGTCTACCTGCAGCTCGAGTCCCGACCCGACGTCGCCATCGCCCTCAGCCTCGTCCTGCTCGTGGTCTCCCTCGGGGTGATCGTCGCGCTGCGTGACCGCTGGCTCGGGACCTCATGAGCCTGTCGGCCGAGATCGGGGTCCGCCTCGGCACGCTCGACCTGGACGTCTCGCTGCAGGTCGCCGCCGGCGAGGTGCTCGCACTGCTCGGCCCCAACGGCGCCGGCAAGACCACCGTGCTGCGCGCCCTCGCCGGTCTGCAACCGATCGGCCGCGGACGCATCGCCCTCGACGACGTCGTCCTCGCGGATCCGGACGCCGGCAGGTTCGTCCACGCCGAGGACCGCCCGATCGGCGTCGTCTTCCAGGATTACCTGCTCTTCCCGCATCTGAGCGTGCTCGACAACGTCGCGTTCGGACCACGCTCCCGAGGCGTGACGAAGCAGGAGGCGAACGCCTCCGCGGCGCGATGGATCGATCGCGTCGGACTCGACGACATGGCGCGGGTGAAGCCGGCCGAGCTCTCCGGCGGCCAGGCACAACGGATCGCCCTGGCGAGGGCGCTGGCCGCCGAGCCCCGACTCCTGCTGATGGACGAACCGCTCGCCGCGCTCGACGTCGCCACTCGAGCGACGGTGCGTCGCGATCTGCGACGACACCTCGGCGACTTCGCCGGGTGCACCGTCCTGGTCACCCACGACCCACTCGATGCACTCGCGCTCGCCGACCACGTCGCCGTCGTCGAGGAGGGGGCCGTCACCCAGCACGGCACGATCGCCGAGGTCACCGCCCGACCCCGGACGCCGTACGTCGCGGAACTGCTCGGGGTGAACCTGCTCCGAGGCCGCAGCGTGGGCAACGACGTCGCCCTCGATGCCGGAGGCACCGTCGTCACCGCGGACCGCATCGACGGAGCTGCGTTCGTGCTCGTCCGGCCGAGCTCGGTCGCGCTGCACCAGCGCCGACCCGACACCAGCGCCCGCAACCAGTGGATGCTCACCATCGAGGGCATCGACCTGCTCGGCGACCGCGTGCGGCTGCGTCTCGTGGGCGAGGTGGACCTGGTCGCCGAGGTGACGCCCGCTGCCGTCCTCGAGCTGGGGTTGGCCGACGGCGCCTCGGTCTGGGCGTCGGTGAAGGCCACCGACGTCGTGGCGTTCGCTGCCTGAGGTCGGTGCGGTCGGGGCGGGCTCAGCCGAGGTGGTCGTCGACGCAGCGGGAGAACTGCGTGTAGTCGCTCGGATGGATCCTGTCAGTCGACGCACCTGCGAACGACCGGCAGTCGATCGCGTCGGGCCGGTGCTCCGCCAGCCACTCGTTGACGCGGTCGAGCTCGGTGTAGGTCCAGCGCGGCTGCATCACGAAGCGGACCGGGATCCCTCACAGCGCCATCGCCGCCTCGAAGTCCTGCATCCCGATGATGATGTCGTCCGCGTCGGCGAGGCTGCGTGACAGGTCGTTCACGCCCGCCATCGCCAGGATCAGCTCCGGCGTGACCCCGTGCAGGTCGAGCAGGAAGTTGGTGTTGTAGGTGACACCCGAGAACGCGACCGGGGTGAACCCCGATGCCCCCAGACCTGCTCGGAACGGCCGGCTCGACATGGACGAGGCCGTGCCGTGCGCCAGCGAGTCACCCACGAACCACACCGACGTGGTGGGCGGCGGTTCGGAGGACACCGGTTGGGTCTGGCAGGCGCTGAGCGCCAGGACCGCCGCGAGGGCGATCGACAACGACGGGAACCGCAGGGACTTCGACACGATCCGCAACCTCTCCTGAACGGAACGTTCGCCCCCGACCGGACGCCGCCCCGACGCGGCCCACCGATGGCGAGTGATGGCTCACCCCCTTCCACGAGGTGAGATGTGGATCGACACATTAGTCGATCATTGCGACAGGTGCCATTCGCAGGTGCACCTTCGCGGTCGAGGTGGCGGGTCAGCTCGCCGCGGCGAGCGCCTCGTCGACGCACCGGGCGATCCCGGTGTAGCTGACCGGATGCACGGTGTCGATGGTCGCCGGGCCGGCGAACGCCCGACAGTCGATCGCGTCGGGACGGTTCGCCAGCAGCCAGGCGTTCACGGTGTCGAGCTGGGTGATGCTCCAACGCGGCTCGAGCACCCAGCGGACGGGGATGCCCCGCTCGGCCATCGCTCCCTCGAAGGCGACCATGCCCGTCACCACGTCCTGCGGGGTGACGAGGCCGCGGGACAGGTCGTTCACGCCGGCCATCACGAGCATCAGCTCCGGAGTGACGCCGTGCTCGTCGAGCAGCGCCAGCGTGTTGGTGGTCACGTCGTTCAGCGCGCCGTGCGTGAATCCGGCGCCACCACGCGCCCCCCGGAAGGGCTGGCTCGGCATGTGCATCGAGACGCCGTGGGCGACCGAGTCCCCCACGAACCAGACCGACGTCGCCGGCACCGGCACCGGCCCGGCGACCGGTTGGGCCTGACAGGCCGACAGGGCGAACAACGCCACGACGGCGCACGACAACAACAACCTCGACTTCGACACGATCCCTGATCCCTCTCCACCGATGGACACCCACGCCGGCCGATCGTCGCCCCAGCACGCCCGGATGAGTGTCCGACTGTCCCCCGACGGGAGCAGTTGTTCGGAGCACCATAGAACGACCCCCTGGATGCACGGAACCCGTTGGGCAGTTCCACCCAGTGGCACAGCGGGCGACAGCGAGCACTCGGGAATGTCGCTGCGGCGGCAGTGGTTGCCGCTCCTGTGACCGATTCCGATGCTCCGACCATCCCCGACCTGCCCGGCGGCCCCTACGACGTCGAGTTCTTCTTCGACCCGGGGTGCCCGTTCGCCTGGCAGACCTCGGTCTGGCTCCGCCGGGTGGCAGAGCTACGCGACGTGAAGATCGGCTGGCGCTTCATCTCGCTCAAGTTCATCAACGAGTCCAACCCGGATCTCCCCTCCGCGATGGTCGACGCCCAGACGCAGGGGCTGCGCTACCACCGCATCTGTGCGGCGGCCCGGGAGGAGCTCGGCAACGACGCGGTCGGCGACCTCTACCGCGCGTGGGGCGAGTCCTACTGGTACACGCCCGGCGAGGGCGACCTGCTCGAGCGCCTCGCCGCGGCAGCCGTCAGCGCGGATCCCGCCGGCATCGTGGCCTCGCTCGGCCTTCCCGAGCGGTTGCTCGCCGCCGCGAACGACGAGTCCTGGGACACCGTGATCCGGGCCGAGAGCGACGAGGCCTTCCGACGCACCGGGCCCGACGTCGGCACGCCGATCATCACCTACGACCCGCCGCTGGGGAACTCGCTGTTCGGGCCGGTCATCAGCGACATCCCCGATGACGAGACCGCCGTGAAGTTCTACGACGCCCTCCGGGTCTTCGCCGACCACCCCGGCTTCTCCGAGCTCAAGCGCACGCACCGCGCGCCGCTCGACCTTCCGCTCTTCGCCGACTGACCG
>JAFAFN010000292.1 GCA_023423475.1 Actinomycetes bacterium
ACTGCGAGGTGTGGACCGAGCCGTCCATCCACCAGCTCCACGCTGCTTCGGTGGTGAAGGGCAGGAAGGGGGCGAGCAGCCGGTGCAGGGTGGACAGCGCGATGGCGAGCGCGGTGCGAGCGGAGCGCACGCCCTCGGGGTCGACCGGAGCGGCGTCGGGGTCGGACGGGTCGCTGCCGTAGGCGCGGCTCTTGACCAGCTCGAGGTAGTCGTCGCAGAAGCGCCAGAAGAAGTGCTCGGTGCGCTCGAGCGCCCGGGCGTAGTCGAAGGCCTCGAACGCAGCGGTCGACTCGTCGACGAGTCGGGCGAGCTCGCTCAGCATGGCCAGGTCGAGCGCTTCGGTGACCGCACCCGGCGTGGTGTCGGGCGAGGCCGCGGTGCCGTCCGCCAGACCGAAGCCGAGGGCGAACTTCGAGGCGTTGAGCAACTTGATGGCCAGGCGGCGCCCGACCTTCATCTGTGCCTCGTCGAAGGTCGTGTCGGTGCCCGGACGACCGGATGCGGCCCAGTAGCGCACACCGTCGGAGCCGTACTTCTCGAGCAGGTCGATCGGGGTGACGACGTTGCCCTTCGACTTCGACATCTTCTTGCGGTCGGGGTCGAGGATCCATCCCGACAGCGCGACGTGGCGCCACGGGACGCTGTCGAACTCTGCGTCGCTGCGCACCACCGTCGAGAAGAGCCAGGTGCGGATGATGTCGTGGCCCTGCGGGCGGAGGTCCATCGGGTACGTGACGTTGAACAGCTCGTCGTCCTCGCCCCAGCGACAGGCGATCTGCGGGGTCAACGACGACGTCGCCCAGGTGTCCATGACGTCGGGATCGCCGACGAAGCCGCCGGGCACACCCCGCTGGTCCTCGGTGAACCCGGGCGGGCACTCGGCCTGGGGGTCGACGGGCAGCGTCGACTCATCCGGGACGATGAGCGCGTCGTGGTCGACGTTGCCGTCGGCATCGAGGCGGTACCAGAGCGGGAACGGCACCCCGAAGTAGCGCTGGCGTGAGATCAGCCAGTCGCCGTTCAGCCCGCCGACCCAGTTGTCGTAGCGGTGGAGCATGTGGTCGGGGTGCCAGGTGAGCTCGTTGCCGCGTTCGAGCAGTTCGGACTTGAGCGCGTCGTCGCGGCCGCCGTTGCGGATGTACCACTGGCGTGACGTGACGATCTCGAGGGGCTTGTCGCCCTTCTCGAAGAACTTCACAGGATGCTGGATCGGACGGATGTCGCCGAGCAGTTCGCCCGACTCGGTCATCATCGCGACCATCTGCTCGCGGGCGCCGCCGGCCGCCTTGCGCGCGATGCGGTCGTAGGCGTCTCGGGCGGCGTCGGTGGTGAGCCACTCGGGCGCCTCGCCGACGAAGCGCCCGTCGCGACCGATGACGGCACGGGTCGGGAGCGCGAGCTCGCGCCACCAGGTGACGTCGGTGAGGTCGCCGAACGTGCAGATCATGGCCACGCCGGTGCCCTTGTCGGGTTCCGCGAGGGGGTGGGCCATCACCGGGACCTCGACGCCGAAGACCGGGGTCGTCACCGTCGAGCCGAACAGCGGCTGGAACCGCTCGTCGTCGGGGTGCGCGACCAGCGCGACGCAGCTGACGACGAGCTCCGGTCGGGTCGTGTCGATCACGATGTCGCCACCGCCGTCGGTGCGGTGGAAGGCGAGCTGGTGGTAGGCGCCGGGGCGCTCGCGGTCCTCGAGCTCGGCCTGGGCGACCGCGGTCTGGAAGGTGACGTCCCACAGCGAGGGGGCTTCCTGGGAGTACGCCTTGCCGCGGGCGAGGTCGTGCAGGAACGCCCGCTGCGAGATGCGCCGGGTCGAGTCGCTGATGGTGGTGTAGCCGAGCGACCAGTCGACCGAGAGCCCGAGGGTGCGGAAGAGGTCCTCGAAGGCCGCCTCGTCGGTGACGAGCAGTCGCTCGCAGAGCTCGATGAAGTTCGGCCGGCTGACCTTCAGGAAGTCGCCGCGCTGCTTGGCGGGCGCCTCGGGGACCTCGAGGTCGGGGTCGTAGGGGATCGACGTGTCGCAGACGACGCCGAAGTAGTTCTCGACGCGCCGCTCGGTCGGCAGCCCGTTGTCGTCCCAGCCCATCGGGTAGAAGACGTGCTGGCCACGCATGCGCCGGAAGCGGGCGATGGTGTCGGTGTGGGTGTAGCTGAAGACGTGGCCGATGTGCAGCGAGCCCGACGCGGTCGGCGGGGGCGTGTCGATCGAGAACACCTGGGCCCGCTCGGTCGCCCGCTCGAAGGTGTAGGTCCCCCGCTCGGCCCACACGGCGTTCCAGTGCGCCTCGAGGCCGTCCACGGTCGGCTTGTCCGGGATGGCGCGGTCGGGGAGGGGAGAGGGGGGCGTCGCTGGCATACGGGCCAAACCTACCGGTCGCGCCCACTACGGTCCGAAGCCGGAACCACACACCGGCATGCCCGTCGGGCGACCGCGCCGGTGGCCCGAGCGGAGGACGGCAGCGATGGAACTCGACGGCGGCGCGGCGATCGTGACGGGAGCCGGTGGCGGGATCGGCTCGGCGGTCGCCATGCGACTCGCGGACGAGGGCATGTCGCTCGTGCTCGCCGATCGGGACGCCGCCGCGCTCGACCGACTGGTGGCGTCGTTGCCCGCGTCGACCGTCTCGACGACCGCGGTGGTCGACGTCAGCACCGTCGACGGCAACGAGCAGCTCGTCGCACTCGCCGAGGACCTCGGCGGCCACCGTCTGAGCGTGCTCAACGCCGGTGTCTACCTGCCCGGGCTGTCGTGGGAGGTCCCCCTCGAGCAGTGGGAGCTCCAGGTCTCGGTCAACCAGTGGGGGGTCATCCACGGTGTGCGCGCCGCGGTCCCGGTGATGATCGAACGAGGCGAGGGCCACGTGGTCGCGATCGCGTCCGGCGCCGGTCTGGTGGCGACCCCGGCGCTTGCCCCGTATGTCGCGTCGAAGCACGCCGTGGTTGGGTTGATGGAGTCCCTGCACCACGAGCTGGCCCGGGTCGCGCCGTCGGTGCACGCATCGGTGGTCTGCCCCGGCAACGTACGGACGCCGATGGCCGCCAACTCGTTGTCGACCGCGGGGATCGAACACGAGGAGCTGAGCGCGACCGTCGCCGCGTTGGCGACGACGATCCGTGACGGCAACGACGCGGGCGCCGATGCATCCACCGTCGCCGACGCGATCGTCGCTGCCGTCGGCGAGCACCGCTTCTGGGTGCTGCCCCAGCCCGAGGTCGCCTGGGGTGCGCTCGACCGGGTGCAGCGCATCTCGGACGGTCGGGAGCCCGTCGACCTGTTCGGCTGACCAGCGGCCGGATCGGGCCGGCCGGCTCAGTCGGCGACGGTGTCGTGGGCGCCGCTGCTGATGGCGACGCGGTTGCCGCCGGCGTCGGCGGCCTGCTCGCACGCCTCGGATGCGAGCTGCAGGATCTCCTCGATCGACGTGGCGCGGTGCGACTCGACCACGCCGGCGGAGCAGGTCACGTGCACCCCGTCGCCCTCGGCGAGCAGCAGGGTCATCGACTCCCTGGCCCGCTCGAGTGCTGAGGACGCCTGATCGGCCGAGCACTGGCGCAGCACCGTGGCGAAACGGGCTCCGTCGAGGCGGCACACCATGTCGTCGGGGCGCAACGTCGCGCACAGCACGTCGGCCACGATGCGGATCGCCTCGTCCGCGTCCAGGTCGGTCTCGATCTCGCCGTAGTGGTCGACCTCGACCACCGCCACGCAGAACGGGGACAGCGAACGGACCAGGTCGCGCAGGTGGTGCTGCAGCGCCGAGGCACCGGGCAGTCCGGTCAGGGGGTCCGTCCTCGCACGCAGCGCGGGCCCGTGGATCCGCCGCTGCTCGGCGACGCGTGCGCCGGTGCGCTCGACGATCCACTCGAGACGTCGGCGCAGGACATCGTCCACGGTGTCGCCCGGCGCGTCGACGACGCACACGCTGCCCAGCATCCGGTCACCGAGTCGCAGCGGGATGCACGTCGCGGAGACGTCGAGCATGGGGTCGTGCAGGTGCGCGC
>JAFAFN010000404.1 GCA_023423475.1 Actinomycetes bacterium
CGTCGGGTGGGGACGCGCAGCCACGTGCTGCTCGACCCGACCCGACGGGCGTTCCGGCCCCGGACTCGGACCCGGACGCACCGATTACCCTCTGCTGCTGCAGACACCCGGCCGCGCTGCACGACGCTGCCGACCCGCCGCACCAACGAGGGGGACCACCGATGACCACCGCCGACACCGCACGAGCCGTCGCAGGACCATTCGGCGACCTCGGCGGCAGGTTCATGCTGTCGGGCCGCACCTACGGAGCGGGCAACGAGGCGGGCTTCGAAGGACTCGACTTCTACTTCGCCGGCCGCGCCGGTGTGCTCGGGGCCGTCGACGGCTCGGTGGTGGTCCACGAGCTCGGCTTCTTCGAACCGACCCGGGTGACCGAGCTGTGGAACTCGGCGCTGACCGTCATGCCGCCCGAGGAGGCGTCGGCTGCGTTCCTCGCCTGCGGCTACGACTGGGGTCGGGCACGTCTGCCGGAGGACCTCGACCACGCCCGACTCGCCGAGCTCGTCCGGCGGGTGACTGACGCCGCCGGCGACGACCCCTCACCGCTGTCCGCCGCGTGGAACCGGGTGGACTGGCCCACCGACGACGTCGACGCCGCGATGCACGCCATCCACCTGATGCGCGAGCTCCGCGGCGGCGCGCACGTCGCCGCGGTGCACGCGGCGGGCATGGATCCGCACCTGGCGGTCATGGTGAACACCGGCCAGGGCGGCGCCGAGTTCTTCGGATGGGAGGCGCCGCACCCCGATCCCGAGCCCGCGCGGGCGCAGTGGCTCGCGGTCGAGGAGGCGACCAACGACGCGGTCGCGGCCCTGCTCGAGGTGCTCGACGAGGGCGAGCAGATCGAGCTGATCGCCCTGGCCACGGCCGCCGTCCCCACGTGACCCGCGTCCTGGTCGAGGTCACCGACACCATCGGCATCGACTTCACCACCGGGATCCAGCGCGTCGTCCGCGAGACGATCGCCGGGCTCGAGGGCCCGGCCGGTGAGGGACTCGACGTCGTGCCGATCGTGCAGCCGAGCGCCGAGTCGGGGTACCGCACGCTCACCGCGGACGAACAGCTCCGGTTGCGCTCCCACCCGGCGGGCGGTCGGGCGGGGCGGCGCGCGGACGACTTCGGCCGGCTCTCGCCGATCGTGCGGGTCGTGGGCGACCTGCCCATCACGATCAAGGCTCGCGGCAAGGTGGCCGCAGCTCGACGCAGGAAGCGCGAGTTCCTCCCCCAGCAGCTCGAGCTGTCACTCGGCCAGATGGGCCCGGGCGACGTGTTCCTCGATCTCGAGGGCTCCTGGTACGACCCGGCGCCACGATCGACGCTCCTGCCGGAGCTCCGGGCGCAGGGGGTCCGGACCATGGTGCTCATCCACGACGTCATGCCGATCATCCACCCCGAGTGGTTCAACTCCGAGCACATCGCGGTCTTCTCCGACTGGCTCAGGGCGCACCTGCGCCACAGCGAGCGCTTCCTGACCAACTCCGAGCGCACCGCCGCCGACCTGGCCGCGGCCGCGCCGGGTCTCGGCGTGCACGACGAGCTGCAGGTCGTGCCGGTTCCCCTGGGCGCCGACTACCCGGTCGCCGAGCCGACACCCGTTGAGCTGCCCGACGGGCTCGATCGCTACCTGCTCGTCGTCGGCACGCTCGAACCCCGCAAGAACCAGCGCATCGTGCTCGACGCGTTCGACCGGCTCCGGAGCGCACACCCCGACCTCGGGCTGATCATCGTCGGCAAGGAGGGCTGGCTGGTCGACGACCTGGTCAAGCGCATCCGCCGGCACCCGGAGCTCGACCGACGCCTGCTCTGGCTCGGCGGGATCGACGACGCCCAGCTCGCCTGGCTCTACGCGAACGCCTTCCTGTCGATCACGCCGTCGCGCTACGAGGGTCTCGGGGTCCCCGTCATGGAGTCCCTGGACCGCGGGTGCGCCACGTTGTCGTCGACCGGCGGCGCGCTCCCGGAGGCTGCCCGGGGCTCGGCCGAGCTGTTCGACCCCGACGACCTCGACACCCTGACGACGCTGATCGCGCGGCACCTCGACGACCCCGAGCACCACCGCAGCGCCGTGCTCCGCGCCGAGGCGCACACCAGTCCGACGTGGACGATGACCGCCCACGCCGTCGCCGCGCAGATCCATCAGCTGGTCAACGGACCGGGCACCCCCGGCCGGTAGTCTCCGGGGTCGGCCATGACGACCGACACGAGCTCCCCCGACGCCCCGAACACCGCCCCTCCCGGGGACTCCACCACCGACTCCACGGGTGGTCCCACCGTCGACCGCCTGCTCGTGGTCGTCACCGCGATCGCCGTCGTCGTCGGCGTGGTGCTGCGCTTCCTGCCACGCTCGGCGCTCTGGCTCGACGAGGCGCTGACGGTGAACATCTCGACCCTGCCGCTCGGCGAGATCGGCGGCGCGCTCAAGCGCGACGGTCACCCGCCGCTCTTCTACTACCTGCTGCACGTCTGGACCTCGATCGGCGGCACGTCGGACTGGTGGGTCCGTGCGCTCGCCGGGGTGATCTCGCTCGTGTCGCTGCCGCTCGCCTACCTGGCCGGACGTCGCGTCGCCGAACGTGCGGGATCGGGCCCACTGGGTGTCCGGCGCACCGGCCTGATCGCCCTCGCCGTCATGGCGATGCTGCCCTACGGCATCCGCTACGGCGCCGAGACCCGCATGTACTCCCTGGCCATCACCTTGATCATGGCCGGCTACCTGCTCGCGGACGACCTGCTGAGCGCTCGGTCCACCGGCTCGCGTCGAGTGCTGGTGACCGTCGGCGCCGCGCTGGTCACCGCGGCGGTGTTGTGGAGCCACTACTGGTCGATGTGGCTGCTCGCGGTGCTCGGCCTGCTCGCGCTGCACCAGGCGGTGCGGGCCCGCACCCCCGAGACCCGAGCAGGCGGACGTCTGCTCACCGGGGCGCTCGTGGTCGGCGGCGTGCTGTTCCTGCCGTGGGTGCCGACCCTGCTGTACCAGAACTCCCACACCGGCACGCCCTGGGGCAAGGCGTTCGGACCGGTCGAGGTCGCCACGGTCACCATCCAGGACTTCAGCGGCGACGCGCTCACCTCGTACCTCGCGGTGGCGTTCGTGCTGCTGGCGATCGTCGCCACGATCCGGCTCGTCCGCGACGACGAGCTCGTCGTGCTGACCAGCTCGGTGCAGCCTCGGATCCGCATCGAGCTGGCGGTGCTCGTCGGCACCATCGGGGTCGGCTGGGCCACCGCGGCGCTGTCGGGCAACACGTACTCGTCCCGCTACGGCGCCGTCGTGTTCCCGCTCTACGTCGTGTGCGTCGCCGCAGGCGTCGCGGTGATCCGGCACCGGCGGGCGACCGCTGCCGCACTGGCCGTGCTCCTGGTCCTGTCGAGCTACGTCGCCATCAGCGTGATGGCCGAGGACCGCACCCAGGCCGGCGCCATCGGCGAGCAGATCCTCGCGGACTCCGTCGACGACGCCCCCGGGTCGATCGTCGTCGCATGCCCGGACCAGATCGGCGTCGCCCTGCAGCGAGTGCTCGACCAGGGCGACTCCTCGCTCGAGGTCGTGCCGTTCCCTGCAGCCGGCGACCCACGCTTCGTCGACTGGGTCGACTACGCCGAGCGCAACGACGCGGCCGACGCCGGCGAGTTCTACACCCGCCTGGTCGAGGACCTGCCCGACGACGCGACGGTCCACCTGGTCGCGATGCCCGGCTACAAGACGTTCGACAACAAGTGCGAGCAGCTGATCAACCTGTTCGGCGGGGATCGCCCCCAGGTCGACATGGTCGAAGCCGACGACTTCGGTGAGGGCATGGGGATGTGGGTCTTCGGACCGAGGTCGTGACCGACCAGCCGGCCCCGACGGGCCTGCGCTCCGCCCCGGCGCTCGTCGCGACGCTGGTCGTCCTCTTCGCGGTGGTCGTGGTCGGGGTGCGCACCGCGGCGGTCTGCGACGGCACGCTCGCCTGCGCGCTCGCTGCGGGTGACCGCTACACCGACGCCTCGGTCGTCGACATCCCCGTCTCCGAGGGCGACGGCTACGACGCCCAGTTCTTCTACCGCCAGGTCCGCTCCCCGTTCGACTTCTCGATGGACCGCGCCAACGGCGTCGTGTTCGACACCCACGTTCGCTACGGCCGTGTCGGCTACCCGTTGGTCGCGTGGGTGCTCTCCGCCGGAGGACAGCCCGCCGCAGTGCCATGGGCGATGTTCGCGGTCGGTGTGCTCTCACTCGGAGCGATCGCCTGGATCCTCGCACTCGGTGCCCGCGACGCCCGTCGCTCACCGTGGTGGGGTGCGCTCGCCGTCGCGCTGCCGGGGGTCTGGTTCGCCGCTGGCCGCGGGCTGGCGGATCCGTTCTCGACCGCGTTGGTCGGAGCCGGCGCGCTCGCGATCACGCGACGGCGCTACGGCTGGGCGGCCGTCGCCTTCACCGCCGCGGCGCTCACCAAGGAGCAAGCGGTGCTCGTGCCCGCCGTCTACGGCCTGTGGCGGCTCTGGGAGCTGGCACCGACACGGTGGTCGAGCCGCACCGGTACCGAGGAACGGCACGACGTCCCGAGCTTCGGCATCGCCGACCTCGCCTGGATCGTGCCGGGCGGGCTCTTCGTCATCTGGCAGATCGCCCTGTGGTCGGTGACGGGCTCGATGCCGGCGGGTGAGGCCGGGGGCGCCCACGTCGTCGCGCCCCTGAGCGACCTGTTCCCGGCGTTGCTGGACTGGGTGACCCCGTCGGGCACATCCCAGGTGCTCTGGTTGGTCGAGGTGCTGGTGTTCGTCGCACTCGCCACGCTCGTGGCGGTGTCGTCCCGTTCGGCCGGTTGGGAGCGCGGGGTGGCCGTCGTCGGGGTGCTCTTCCTCGCGGTGCTCAACGACAACGTGTTCGTCGACCCGGCGCACTTCCGTCAGCTCGGCGAGGTGTCGGTCGTGCTGTGCCTCGCGGCGTTCCGAGCCGACCCGCGGTGGTGGATCCCGATCCTCGGGGCGAACGGCCTGGCGACGATCGGCGTCGTCGGACGACTCGTCGCGGCGCTCTGACCCGTCGGGTGCTGCCACCCCCCCCGGTTCTGGGTGCACCTGAGCCGGCCAGGACCGGCGCGAAGGTCCCCGGTACGTGGACGACCGGGCTCAGCCGATGACGGTCGCGCCGCGCAGGTAGGGCTGCAGCAGCTCCGGTACGGCGACGGTGCCGTCGGGCTGGCGGTAGGTCTCGACGATCGCTGCCCAGACGCGGGGCACCGCGAGCGCCGAGCCGTTGAGGGTGTGCAGGATCTCGGTGCCCTTGCCGCCCTCCGGCTTGTAGCGCAGGTTCGCCCGGCGGGCCTGGTAGTCGCGGAACCACGACACCGAGGACACCTCGAGCCAGTTGTCGACACCGGGTGCGTAGACCTCGATGTCGAAGGTCCTCGCCGAGCTGCCGCCGAGGTCGCCGGCGCACAGGTCGAGGATCCGGTACGACAGCCCCAGGTCCGCGATCAGACCCTCGGCGCGGCCGAGGATCTCGGCGTGCATGTCGGGGGCCTGCTCGGGTGTGCAGTACGAGAGGATCTCGACCTTGTCGAACTCGTGGACCCGCAGCAGGCCACGGGTGTCCTTGCCCGCGGAGCCGGCCTCACGTCGGAAGCAGCTGGTGTGGGCGACGAACCGCTTGGGCAGCTCGTCGATCGGCACGATCTCGTCACGCAGCAGCGAGGTCAACGGCACCTCGGCAGTGGGGATGGCCCACAGGTCGTCGCGCTCGACGTGGTACGCCTCGTCGACGAACTTCGGCAGGTGACCCGTCGCGATCATCGTGTCGGTGCGGACCAGCGTCGGGGGTCGCACCTCTTCGTACAGGTCGACGTTGCGGTCGATCGCCAGCTGGCACAAGGCCCGGACCAACGCCGCACCCTGGCCCCGGTACATCACGAACATCGAGCCCGACATGCGCACAGCGCGCTCGACGTCGAGGATGCCGAGCGCTTCGCCGGTCTCCCAGTGGGGCACGCGCTGGTGCTCGGCGTAGGCGTCCTCGTCGAAGTTCTCGACGCGCAGCACGACGTTGTCGGCCTCGGTCAGGCCGTCGGGTGCGTCGTCGGACGGCAGGTTCGGGACGCGCAGCAGCATCCCCCTGAGCTCGTCGGAGAGCTCCTCGGCCCGGGCGTCGAGCGCCTTCTCCTCGGCACCCAGCAGACGGCTCTGCTCCTGCAGCTCGGTCGCCTCGTCCTTGCGCTGCTCCCGGAACAGGGTCCCGACCTCGTTCGAGATCACCCGGATCTCGGCACGGAGCGAGTCGCGCTGCGCGGCGAGCGAGCGGAGCTCGGCGTCGAGGGCGTGGATGCGGGTCACCGGTTCGAGGTCCTCGCCGCGTCGGGCGAGACCGGCCGTGACCGAATCGAGGTCGTTGCGGATCAGCCGCACGTCAAGCATGACGCTGAACCTAGTGGCCGCGACGACCGTGCTCCGAAGCGGAATCCGGGGGCGGCGGGCCACGACGATTGGCCGCTCCGCCGGTCTCGGGGGATCCTCGTGGGGTGATCGTGATCTTCGACCTCGACGGCACCGTGTGGGACTCGCTCCCGGGGATCGTCGGCAGCCTGGAGCACACCTTCGAGGCGTTCGGCCACGACGTGCCCGGGCGAGAGGTGCTCACGGCCAACATCGGACCGCCGCTGCAGCTCATGCTGGCCGAGCTCGGGTTCCCCGACGACGAGATCGCCGAGGCGACCCTCGTCTACCGAGAGCGCTACGTCACCTGGGGCGCGTACGAGGCCACCGTCTACCCGGGCGTCATCGAGGTCCTGACCCGGCTCGGTGCGGATGGCCACCGACTGGCGACCGCGACGTCGAAGGGCGAGGGCCCGACGCGACAGATGCTCGACCACTTCGATCTCACCCGACACTTCGAGGTGATCGGCGCGGCATCCATGGACACCTCGGCGATGACCAAGGTCGCAGTGCTGGGTCGAGCCCTCGACGGACTCGGTCGCCCCCTGCCCGAGCAGTGCCTGATGATCGGTGATCGGAGCTACGACGTGCGCGGCGCCGCTGAGTACGGGATCGACTGCGCCGGCGTGCTGTGGGGCTACGGCGACGAGGACGAGCTGCGGCTGGCCGGTGCCCGGCACCTGGTGGCGGAACCGTCGGATCTGCTCGCGATCGTGCAGCGGTAGGGTCACGTCGTGCCGTGCGTGGTCGTCGAGGAGCTGGTCATCCGCTACGGCGAGACCGTCGCGGTGGACGGGGTGAGCTTCACCGCCGAGGCGGGTGAGGTCACCGTCGTGCTGGGACCGAACGGTGCGGGCAAGACGTCCACGATCGAGCACCTCGAGGGCTACCGGCGTGCGGCGTCGGGCCGCAGCAGCGTGCTCGGCCTGGACCCGATGCGACAGCACCGCGAGCTCAGCCCACAGGTCGGCCTCATGCTGCAGCACGGCGGCATCCCCACGGGCATCCGTCCACCTGAGGTCCTCCGCCAGTACGCCGGCTTCTTCGACGACCCGCTCGACCCCGACGAGCTGCTCGTCCAGGTCGGACTCCAGGATCGGCGTCGGACCACCTATCGCCGGCTCTCGGGCGGCGAGCAGCAGCGCCTGTCCCTCGCCCTGGCGCTGGTCGGACGGCCCCGCTGCGTCTTCCTCGACGAACCGACCGCGGGTGTCGACCTGGCAGGGCGCGACCTGATCCGCTCGGTGATCGCGGAGCTGCGGGACGACGGGGTGTGCGTCGTCGTCACGACCCATGACCTCGACGAGGCCGAGCGGCTCGCCGACCACGTCGTGATCATCGACCACGGCAAGGTCGTCGGCGCCGGTGCACCCTCGGAGCTCATCTCGGCCGAGGGCTCCGACCACGTGCTCTTCGGCGCACCACCAGGGCTCGACGTCGACGCGATGGCGAGCGCCGTCGGTGCACCGGTCGAAGAGGTCACCCGCGGCGAGTACCGCGTCGCGGCAGCCCCCACCCCCGCGACGGTGGCGGCCATCACGTCGTGGCTCGCCCAGCACGACCTGCAGCTCGCCGACCTGCGGGCCGAACGGCAGCGACTCGACGACGTCTTCCGTCGCCTCACCGGCGAGGGGGACCCGACATGAGGGCGTTCCTCTCGCAGCTCCGCATCGAGCTCGCCCTGTCGTCGCGCCAGGGCGAGCAGCTGCTCGTCTCGCTCGGCATCCCGCTGCTCATCCTCGTCTTCTTCTCCTCGGTCGACGTGCTGCCGGTGCCCACCGAGGAGCCCGTCGACTTCCTCGCTCCCGGTGTGCTGGCGCTCGCCATCATCTCGACGTCGATGGTGTCGCTCGGCATCGGGACGGGGTTCGACCGGAACTACGGCGTGCTCAAGCGACTCGGCGCGTCGCCGCTGGGTCGCCCGAAGTGGGTCGCCGCGAAGATCACGACCGTGCTCGTCACCGAGGTGGCGCAGTGGATCCTCTTGATCGGGGTCGCGGTGCTGCTCGGCTGGTCGCCCCCGGGGTCCGGCTGGCTGCCCGCGCTCGGCGCCGCAGTGCTCGGCACCGCGGCGTTCGGCGGGATCGGCCTGCTCATGGCGGGCACGCTGCCGGGACTCGCCACGCTGGCCGGCGCCAACGCGCTCTACCTGGTGCTCCTGCTGACCGGCGGCATGGTGATCCCCCTCGACGAGCTGCCCGGGCCGCTCGAGACGGCGGTCAAGGTGCTGCCCGCTGCACCCCTCGCCGAGATCCTCACCGGCTCGCTGATCGACGGGGGCACCGTCGGGGCGTGGGCATGGATCTCACTCGGCGTCTGGGCCGTCGTCGCCCCGCTCGCCGCCGCGGTGCTCTTCCGTTGGGAGTAGAGCCGTTGGGAGTAGAGCCGTTGGGAGTAGCGCCGTTGGGAATAGCGCCGCGAACCCTCGGGTCGCTCAGACGCCGCCGCGCTCGCGCTTGAGGTCGTGGTCGGCCTCGGCGGGCGCCCGCTCGTCGATGATCGTCCCGTCGCTGCGCACGAGCTTGCCGCGGTACTTGACCTTCTCGTTGCGCTCGTTGAGCGACCACTTGAAGAAGATCGTCGCGATGATCACCCAGAGGTACGACCCGGTGATGATCTTCATGATCACCCCTGCGAGCTGCTGGTCGGTCTGGACGCTCATCCAGAGCCGTACCGGCTCGTTGTAGCCCTGGTAGAGGATCTCCTCGGCCGTGGTCAGGAAGGCGGCGGGCAGCGTCGGGATGATCGACAGCAGGAACAGCACCAGCATCTTGAGCGGCGGACCGACCCGGAGCTCGGGGATCGGACCGCAGACGCACATCCACACGAGCAACGACGAGAACACCATGAGCGTGTGCACGCCGTAGTGCAGCCAGGCGTTCGCGATCGAGTTGTTCACGATCCACGCCCAGTGGGTGAGCGCTGTCAGGAACAGGTTGACCAGCAGGGCCGGCGCGGGTCGCGCCCAGTAGTAGACGAAGCGCTTGAACCCGCCCTCGCCGATGATGAGTCGGGCGAGCCACGTCGGTGTCGCCAGCAGCATCACCGGCGGGAACACGACCATGAGCAGCGAGTGCTGCAGCATGTGCACCGAGTACAGACGCTGCTCGGCGATGTCGTGCATCGGGAAGTCGGTCGCCACCCAGAAGACGAACACGCCGAACCAGAACCACGCCTTCTGGTGCGAGCTGATCGGCGGTTCGCCTGCGGCGACGGCCTTCGGCTGGATGTCCTTGGCCGTGTAGATGCCGAGGCCGATGAGACCGCCGACCAGCAGCCAGACCTCGATGTGAGGGGTCCAGCTGGGGAAGGCGGAGGCGAGCACGAGGATGTCGGTCAGTCCGCCGGGCAGTCGCCGGGCATCTGCGAGGTCTTGCAGAAGGGCGCCGGGGGGACCGGAGGCGGATCGTTGAAGCGGGTGCTGCCGGAGTCCTGCCAGAAGTTCATGGCGGACAGGGCGATCACGTAGACCACGATCGCCAGGACCATGCCGAAGTAGAACGTGCGCTTCAGCAGCGCACTGTCGAACTTCAGGTGCATGAAGTACAGGGCGACCAGGAAGAACTTGATCACCATCAGGATGATCAGGACCGGCACGGCGATCTTGCGAGATCCCTCACCGAACCAGTCGGTCCACCACTCGGTGCTGACCTCAAGGGCCGTCAGGACGACGAGCACCCAGAAGATGGTGAAGTACTGCTTGTCGGTCGGTCCGTGGTCGTGGTGCTCACCGGGATGGACCGGGGAGTCGTCGTCGACCTCTTGGATGTCGGTGCTCACCGGATGCTCCTCAGGGGATCAGGTAGACGATGGTGAAGATCAGAACCCAGACGATGTCGACGAAGTGCCAGTACAGGCCCACCACTTCGACGACCTCTGCTTGGATCTTCCGTCTGAAGGACAGTGCGATCACCGAGCCCAGCATGATCACGCCGACGGCGACGTGCACACCGTGCAGACCGGTGAGGGCGAAGAACGCCGAGCTGGCCACGTTCGTGGTGAATCCCAGTCCGTGGTGCAGGAACTCGGTGAACTCGTACACCTGACCGCCGAGGAACAGACCGCCGAGCACGGCGGTCGCCGTCAGCCAGAGACGCATCCGGGTCATGTCGCCGCGGATGATCGCGTTGACCGACAGCACCATCGTGAGCGAGCTCATCAGGAGGATGAACGACGTCATCGAGGTGAACGGGATGTCGAAGTACTCCGACGGGATGTGCGAGCTGCCCGCCAGACCGGCGACCTCTGCGGGCCGGTTCTTGTAGATGAGGTACGTCGAGATCATGCCGCCGAAGAGCAGGCAGTCCGACGCCAGGTATACCCACATGCCCAGCTTCTCGTTCGAGATGCCGGTGGAGGTGACGTGGATGTCGTCGGGGAATTCGAGGTCCTCGACCCCCTCGTAGGCCAGATCAGACAACGGGGGCCTCCTCGGTCGTCGCGGTCACGAGCGTGTCGGCGTCGGTGTCCTCGGTCGAGGAGTCGCCGGCCTCGGTCGACTCGGCGTCGGCGTCGTCCTCGCTGCCCTCGGGCAGTTCGGCGGCAGCACCGTCGGAGTCGTCGTCGTGGTCGTCGTGGTCGTCGTGGGCGTGGCCCGCGTCGGGATCGGTGGACGGCTCCATCACCCAGCCGTAGCAACCGGCGATGACGAGCGCGGCGCCCGGCAGGGCCCACCAGAGGTTGAAGATGAGGCCGTAGCCGACGAGCGGCAGACCGGCGGAGAGCACCAGCGGCCAGTACGACGGCGAGGGCAGGTGCACGTCGGTGGCGTCACCGGACTGCACGACGTCCTCGGTCTTGGCGATGCGCACGAGGCGGCCGTTCTCGTCGTGGCCGTACTTGCGGTGCCAGAACTCGTCGAAGTCCTCGACCACGGGCACCTCGTCGAAGTTGTGCTCCGGGCTGGGCGACGGGATCATCCACTCCAGGGAGCGTGCGTCCCACGGGTCCGGACCGGGGTCGACAGGGTTGCGACGGTGCTTGCGGTAGCTGGCCGCCACGTTGACCATGAAGATGATCAGCGACACGGCGATCATGAACGCACCGATGGTCGACACCAGGTTCCAGGTGTTGAAGCCCTGGTTGTCGGTGTAGGTCCAGGTGCGGCGCATCATGCCCTGCAGGCCGAGGATGTGCTGGGGACCGAACGTCAGGTTGAAGCCGACGAGCATGACCCAGAAGTGCCACTTGCCCATCTTCTCGCCGAGGAAGTGGCCGAAGATCTTCGGCCACCAGAAGTACATGCCGCCGAAGAGCCCGAGCAGGGCGCCACCGAAGAGCACGTAGTGGAAGTGGGCGACGATGTAGTAGGTGTCGGTCTGCTGGGTGTCGGCCGGGGCGAAGGCGTGGGAGACGCCCGACAGGCCACCGATGGTGAACATGCCGACCAGGCCGATCGAGAACAGCATCGCGACGGTGAAGCGCAGGCGGCCGCCGTACATCGTGGCCAACCAGTTGAGGATCTTCACGCCGGTCGGGACCGCGATGAACATCGTGGCGAGCGAGAAAGCGAGGACCGACATCTGGCCCATTCCCGAGGCAAACATGTGGTGGGCCCACACGCCCCAGCCCATGAAGCCGATGGCGATGCCGGAGCCGACCATGAACGGGTAGCCGAAGATCGGCTTGCGGGAGAACACCGGGATGATCTCGGACACGATGCCGAAGCTCGGCAGGATCATGATGTAGACCTCCGGGTGACCGAAGATCCAGAAGAGGTGCTCCCACAGGAACGGGTCGCCACCCTTCGAGGCGTCGAAGAAGGTCGCACCGAACATGCGGTCCATCGTGAGCAGCAGCAGCGCGACGGTGATGACCGGCAGGGCGAAGACCAGCAGGACCTGGGTCACGAAGGTCATCCAGGTGAACACCGGCATCTTCATGAGCGTCATGCCCGGCGCGCGCATGTTGAGCACGGTCACGGTCAGGTTGACCGCCGAGACGGTCGAGCCGATGCCCATGATGATGAGGCCGACGGCGTAGAAGTCGATGCCATGTCCGGGTGAGAACACGACGCCGGAGTTCGGGGCGTAGTTGAACCAGCCGCCGTCCGCGCCGCCGCCGAGCAGCCACGAGGTGTTGAAGAAGATCGCACCGAGCAGCCAGACCCACAGCGACAGTGCGTTCATCCTCGGGAAGGAGACGTCACGTGCGCCGATCTGCAGCGGGAGCAGGTAGTTCGCGAACGCCGAGGCGAGCGGCATGACGACCATGAACACCATGGTCACGCCGTGCATCGTGAAGACCTGGTTGTAGAGGTCGGCCGACAGCAGGTCGTTGCCCGGCACGGCGAGCTGGGTGCGGATCAGCAGCGCCTCGAGCCCGCCCACGAGTAGGAAGAAGAACGACGCGACGCCGTACATGATGCCGATCTTCTTGTGATCGACGGTGTTGACCCACGACCGCCAGCCGTGGCTGGCCTTCGGGCGTGCGAAGACGCCCATGGGGTCGGCGGTGCTGACCTTGGTGTCACCCGTGGTCAGCTCCAGCGGAGGCTGTTCCTCGATGATCGCCATCAGGTGGTCACTTCCCTTGTTCGCGTTCCGCGTGCAGTCGACATCGCTGTGGTCCCCACTACTTCAGGGTGAGCAGGAAGGCAGTGAGCTGCTCGATCTGCTCTTCGCTCAGGTTGTAGTTCGGCATGCCCTGGTTGTTGTTCGGGTTCATCGGCTTGACGCCTTCCGGATCCCGCAGCCAGTGCTTGATGTTGTTCTCGTCGGGGGTCCCGCTCGGGACGACCTCGGCCTTGATGTCGCCCTCGTAGAGGGGCAGCAGGCCACCGGCGAAGTAGTCACGCATCATGAAGTGCGTGAGGTTCGGGGCGTTGCCCGAGGCGATCGTGATGTCGACCGTCTTGCCGTAGTCCGGGTCGGGTGCCTCGGCGTACTCGAAGGGTGCCTTCGAGTCGGGGGTGAGGCCGTTGACCTGGTGGCAGAAGCTGCACTGGGTGACGAACAGCTCCTGGCCGGCGATGGCCAGGGTGTCGTCCGCCGCGGGCATCTCGGGCGGCGTGGTCATGCGCTGGGTCCACGCCTCGTAGTCGGCGGGCTCGAGCGCCTTGACCTGCATCCGCATCACGCCGTGGGAGAGGCCGCAGTACTCGGTGCACTGCCCCTCGAAGATGCCGACCTCGTTCGACTGGAGCACCCGCTCGTGGGTGCGGCCGGGCACGGCGTCCATCTTGCCGGCGAGCGCCGGGATCCAGAAGCTGTGGATCACGTCGTTGGACTGGATCTTGAACACGACGTCGCGGCCGACGGGGATCACGGCCTCGTTCGCCGTGATGATGTCGACGGTGCCGTTGTCGTCGAGGTCGTAGCGGTACTCCCACCACCACTGCTGGCCGATGACGGTGACCTCGATCGGGTCCTCGGCATCGTCCATGGCGAGGATGGTCTGGACGTTGAACACCGCGAGCACCGCGAGCAGCAGCGCCGGCACGATCGTCCAGCCGATCTCGAGCTTGGTGTTGCCGTGGACCTGCTCGGGCTCGTCGACACCCTCGACGTCCTCGGGGTTGCGACGGAAGCGGGCCGCGACCCAGATGAGGCCGACCTCGACGAAGACGAACACCACACCGGCGATCGCGAACACGGGGATGATCAGGTTCTGGATGCTCTGGGACTTGTCACCCCGCGGCGACAGCGTCGTGAGGGGTCGACCCTCGGGCAGTCCGATGTCACGGACCATCAGGTAGATGCCGGCGAGGACGACCACCAGGGCGATCGTCGTGGCGATGGTTGAGTTGCGCTTGTTCCGCACCAGCTACCTCTCAGTTGCCTGCGACGGCGGCGCCGTCGAGGCCGATCGGTCCAGCCGTGTCGATCGAACCCGCAGGTCCGTCCACCGGCAGTGAGTGTTCCGTGTCTTCCTCGGCCTCTCGGGGCCCGGCGATCCCAGCGGCGATGCCGCCACCGATGATCAGCACTGCGCCGATGATGAAGGCGACCGTGAGCACCGAGCGCTTCTGCTCGGGGCGGTTGGCCAGCAGGATCGCCACGCCGAAGACGGCGACGGCGACGGCGATCACGACGAAGACGGCGCCGAGCTTGGGCACGGCGAGGAGGATGCGGGACATCGCCAGCACGATGATGGCGACGCCGATCGTGGCACCCACGGGGATCTCGAGGGGGAACATCAGGCGGTTGCGGAGGGCGGCGTTCTGGGCCGGGTCCGGGGTGGCCTGGTCGGACCAGGTGCGGACGGTCCACTCGACGCCCACGATCACGAGGCCGACGATGCCGATGACGAACACGGTCGACGAGATGGCGGCGCCGATCACGACGAGACCTGCGGAGAGCGCGCCGACGAGCGGCCACACGTTGAGTCCCTGCGGCGAGGCCACCCGGAGGTCGACGAGGGTGTCGCCCTGGATGACCGACTTCTCGACGGTCGCTCCCTGCAGCTCGGCGAGCGCCTCGGGCGAGCCGTCACGGAAGACCGAGGTCAGTCCGCCGAGCACCGCCATGGCACCGGCGGATCCCATGAGGATCGAGTAGCCGACCTGGTCGCCGACCCAGCCCTTCCAGCCGAAGGAGATCGGGCCGATGATCGAGTTGACGAGTGCGCCGTCGGAGAACACGGCGAGCACGCCGCCGTGTGCCGAGGCGCCCGACACGAACCCGTAGACCAGGGCCGTGAGGTAGAGGAAGGCTGCTGCGCCGTAGAAGAACTTCGAACCGCGGGTGATCATCGCTCAGCTCACTTCTGCACGTAGACGGCGAACCAGAGGACCGCGTACACCGCGACGCATGCGTACCAGTACAACGCCGATGCACTGATCCCGTCGGGGTGACGACTCGAGAACTGACCGCCGAGGGTGCGCAGACCCATCAGCGTGATGAAGAGCAGACCGGCAACGGTCATGGCGAGGTGTCCGCCGGTGACGCCGTAGAAGAGCGGGCCCTCGGCCTGCGACATCGTGATGGCGGCCTCGTGGTAGAGGAACGACGTCTGGTTCACGAAGGCGATGCCGAGCAGCAGCGTGACGCCGAGCGCGAGGTAGGTGTGGTAGCGGTCGTCACGGTTCACCGACCAGACCGCCCACTGCATGGTCACGACCGACATGCCCAGGGTGAGCAGCTGCATGTTCGGCTGCGTCAGCGGGATGTTGTTGTCGATCAGCCACTCGGCACCCGCTGCGTCGCGGGTCGAGATGTACCAGCCGATGAGGGTGACGATCACCATCGCCACGCCGGCGGTGGCGAAGGCCGTGCCGAAGAGCAGCTCTCGACGTCGGGGCAGGTTCACCGGTGCGAGCGAACTCGGCAGTGCCTGGGTGGTGTCGGCCATCAGGAGCCTTCCTCGTCGGCTCCACCGTCGCGGAGGTCGAGCAGGGGGTAGGGCGAGCGCACGACGGCGATGTCGTAGTCGCGCAGCGGGGACTCGGAGAGCGTCGGCTCGACCCATTCGAGGGTGAGGCCGTCCTCGTCGTCGGTGGACCCGGCGTCGGCGCCGAGCTTCGAGGCGGCGAGCACGGTGGCCAGACCGGCCAGCGCACCGAGCAGGAGCAGTGCGGCACCGATGGCGACGATCACGCCGAACGCCTCGGAGGCGATGCCCTCGCCACCGTCACGGGCGGCGATGCTCTGCACGACGTAGACCAGACCGAGCAGGCCACCGCCGAGGAACGAGGCGAGCACTGCGCCGTTGGCCGAGGCCGGAGCGTCGGCACCGAAGAGCGGACGACTCCAGAAGGCGGTGCCGGCGAGGCCGCCGACCACCGCGGCACCGACCAGGAAGAGCGCCTGCGCCCAGTGCAGTGCGACGAGGTCGAGGCCGAACAGCGTGCCCTTGCCGGCGGAGTCGAGACCCTGGAGCGCACCGGCGAGCACGCCGCCGAGCACCAGCAGCAGGGCGAGCACGCCGCCGAGCAGGCCTGGGGTGACGGCGACCTTGCCGCGGCGGAGGGTATCGGCGACCCCGCCGATCACGCCGAGCACGGGGAGGGCGGCGAGCACGACGAAGCCGATCCAGACGAAGGTCTGCACGGCGCCGGGCAGCTGGGCCCAGGCGCCGAAGGACACCACGCCGTAGGCGGCGATCAGGCCCTGGTAGCGGCCGTAGTGGACGATCCGACGACCGGAGGTCTTGGCGACCGTGTCACCGACGATGCCGAGCACCGGGATGGCGAGCATGTAGACCGCCGGCGCCGAGAGGAACCAGGCGATGCCGGCGTCGAAGTTCTCGGCGAGGCCGGGGGCGTTGGCGTGGCTGATCTGGCCGACCAGCACGTGTGCGGCGACCGAGGCGAGCGTCAGCGTCCAGACCGGAGCGGCGATCAGCATCGACCAGGAGAAGAAGGGCACCTTGGAGAGGCCCATGCCCAGCGGGCGGTGCGAGAGCACGGTCACGGCGACGGTGATGGAGCCGAGCGAGATAGCGACGAGCACGAGTCCCATCGACAGGTTGCCGAGCTTGGCGGCGTCGTTGTCGGCGCCGCCGACACCACCGTCGAGCACCACGCTGATGATGAAGATGACCGCACCGACGAACCAGCCCCACAGCGACAGCGCTGCGGCACGGGGGAAGGCGATGGCCGGCGAGCCGACCTGGCGGGGGACGATGTAGATCGCGAGGCCGAGCAGCAGCGGAAGTGCGCCGAGCAGCACCAGGCCGACGAGCGAGCTGCCCCACAGCGACGCCGGAGCGCCGAAGAGGCCGTCGTCGCTCAGGCCGTCGATGCCGGCGAGTGCCAGGCCGGCGGCCGAGACGAGCAGGGTGAGCAGCGACAGCAGGATGAAGCTGCGGCCGATCGTCCGGTGATCGCCGGTGCCGAGCAAGCGTCCGATGGGTCCCGGCGCTGGCGCGCCGAGGTCCGCGTCGGCCTCGCCGCTGGTCTCGGGTCTCGTCTCCGTCAATGCCATGTCGTCGTGCCCTCGTCTGCGCCACCCTGGGTGACGTGCCAACCATGGTCGTGGAACCGGCTCCACCACTGCTGAGCCGTGCCACGACAGGTCCGTGCTCCGGGCAGGCCCGGAACAGCGGTCCAACCGCTGCCGGACGGGACACTACTCCGAGCACCCGCCGGCGAAGAAAACCCTCAGGTCACCGTGACCCCACTCACGCCACCAATCCGTGACGCACGAGGACGTCAGCGGCCATCACGCAGAACAGCAACGTGACGTAGGTGATCGAGAACGTGAACAGCTTGATGGCCCGCGCGGGAGACTCCGTGCGCATGACCTCGACCGACATCCAGAGGAAGGCGGCACCGAGCAGCGCCGCGGCGACCATGTAGATCGGTCCGAGCTCGGCGGCCCAGCCGAACACGAGCGAGCTGGCGACGACGAGCGCCGTGTAGACGACGATCTGGCGGGTCGTGTCGCGGTACGAGGCGACGACCGGCATCATCGGGACCTCGGCGGCGGCGTAGTCGTCCTTGTACTTGATCGCGAGCGCCCAGAAGTGCGGCGGGGTCCAGAAGAACATCAGGGCGAACAGCGACAGCGGCGCCAGGCTGAAGGTCTCGGTGACCGAGTCGGTGACCGCGGACCAGCCGATCAGCACGGGGATGCACCCTGCGATGCCACCGATGACGATGTTCTGCTTCGAGGTGCGCTTCAGCCAGAGCGTGTACACGAACACGTAGAACAGGCAGGCGGTCAGACCGAGGACGGCCGACAGCGGATTGACCGTGACCCAGAGCCAGACGAAGGCGAGCGCCTCGATCGAGAGGGCGAAGATCAGGCCCGAACGGGGTGAGATCACACCGGTGACCAGTGGTCGCCCCTTGGTCCGCTCCATCTTGGCGTCGATGTCGCGGTCGACGTACATGTTCACGGCGTTCGCTCCGCCCGCCGCGAGCGACCCTCCGATGAAGGTCGCGACCATGAGCCCCAGCGGCGGGAGTCCGCCGTAGGCGACGACCATCGTGGGGATGGTCGTGACGAGGAGCAGCTCGATGATCCGGGGCTTGGTCAATGCGACGTACGCGCTGACCACGGTCCCGATCGACGGCCGTGGGTGGAGGGTCGATGCCACCATGACGCCCACAACGTAGGCCCCCGGTTCCTCCGCGGGCCAACCCTGGCCTCGATGGGTCACCGTCGGGGTGCTGCCCTAACCTCGCCGTGGATGAGCGACGGAAGCGACCCGACCCCCGCACCTCCCGAGCGCTTCACCATCTCGGCCGATCGGTACCGGGCGGTCACCGTGTTCGCACTGGTGATGATCGCCGCGATCGTGGTGACCGGCGCCGCGGTGCGCCTCTCCGGGTCCGGGCTGGGCTGCGACACCTGGCCGAACTGCGAAGAGGGCGAGCTGATCAAGTTCGGCGACCCCAACCAGACGATCGAGCAGGTCAACCGGCTCATCACCGGCGTGGTCTCGATCTCGGTGATCGCCGCGGTGCTCGGCTCGCTGCGTCGCCGCCCGTATCGCCGCGACCTGGTCTGGTGGTCCCTGGCGCTCGTCGGTGGCGTGCTCGCCCAGATCGTGCTCGGTGGCATCACCGTCCTGGTCGACCTGCACCCCGCAGCGGTCGCCGGCCACTTCGTGCTGTCGATGATCCTGCTGGTCGCAGCGGTCAACCTGGTCTGGAAGTCACGGCACGGCACCGAGCCCCGCCGGCCGCTGGTCGGGCTGACCGACGTCAACCTGTCGAGGATCGCCGCGGTGTGCGCCACGGCGCTGATGGTGACCGGTCCGATCGTGACCGGCAGCGGCCCGCACGCCGGCGACGCCGAGTCGCCCCGTTTCGGCTTCTACATCCCCGACGTGGTGCGCATCCACAGCATCAACATGTGGATCTTCCTCATCGTCGTCGTCGCGCTGCTCACCCGGCTCGCCCGGGGCGGCGCCCCGTCCGACGTGCTGCGTCGCGGCTACCTGCTGCTGCTGGCGATCGTCGCCCAGGGCGCCATCGGCTACACGCAGTACTCGCTCGGCATCCCCGAGTGGATCGTGCTCGCGCACATCGCGGGCGCGACCGCGGTGGTCGGGCTGATGGTCTGGTTCCACCTCGGCCTGTTCGACTCCGACGGCGACACGTCCGAGCAGGCCACCCCCGTCGTCACCGCCGGATCCGAGGCCGACCGATGAGCTCCACCTCGCCGGTCGAGGTGCTCGAACCCGACCTCGGCGAGCTCACCGACCTGGACGCCCCGTGGGTCGTGCTCGTCTGGAACGACCCGATCAACCTGATGTCGTACGTCGCCTACGTGCTGCAGAAGCTGTTCGGGCACTCCAAGGAGAAGGCCAACCAGCTCATGATGCAGGTGCACACCGAGGGCAAGGCCGTCGTGTCGAGCGGCACCCGCTCCGAGGCCGAGCGCGACGTCTTCCGCCTGCACGAACACGGCCTCTGGGCCACGATGCAGCAGGACTGAGCGACGTGGGCTTCTTCGACCGCCGCCGCTCCCAGGGTCCCTTCGTCCGTCGTGACGACGGCGACTTCGACGTCGAGCTCGACGACGACGTCCGGGGCCTGATCATGTCGCTCGTCGGGCAGGTCCGCGACCTGCTGAGCACCGACAGCCCCGCGCTGCGGCGCCTCGCACCCCCGCCCTACGGTGACGACGACGAACGCAACGCCGGCTACGCCGTGCTCGCCGGTGCCGAGCTGTTCGAGTCCCGCCTGGCCGGCATCGCGGCGGTCGAGGAGACCATCGGTGCGGACGTCCTCACCGAGGACCAGCTCACCGCGTGGATGCGCTCGATCAACGACGTGCGCCTCGTGCTCGGCACCATCCTCGGCATCGAGGACGACGCCGGCCCGGGCGAGCTCACCGACGAGGAGCTGCCGATGCTCTCCGCCTACGAGCTGCTCGGCGCGGTGCTCGACGCGATCGTCGACGCACTCACGAGCGCCTGAACCACCTGCGCCCGACGCTCAGATACCGCAGGTCTCGAGCAGCCCGGCTCGTCGCTGTTCGAAGTCGGGCGAGTCGATGATCTCGTCGCTCTGCAGGGCGTCGAACCCGAACTCCGCGATCAGGCCGTCGGCGAAGCACCGTGCGGCGTCGGTGCCGACGCCCTCGACGATGCCGCTCGCGGTGATCGAGTTGGCCATCGCCAGTCGACCCATGGTCGTGACCGCGTCGTGCGACGGGGTGAAC
>JAFAFN010000087.1 GCA_023423475.1 Actinomycetes bacterium
CGAGAACGTCGGCGCATCACCTGCGAGTCGGAAGGTCGTGCGCCGGGCGGTGTGGGTGAGGGGCGGTTCGGTGAGGAGCGGGATCGCTGCATCGCTGGTGCAGGTCATCGCCGTCGCAGCTTCCGGCGACGTGACGGAGGTAGTCGTGGCGTCGGCGTCGTCGGTGGGCGGGACGACCAGCGACACCACGGCAACCACCGCAAGGCTCGCTGCCCCGATCACGAGGGCAGCGAGCAACGCGGTCCTCGCCCAGCGGAGCTGCCGACTCCGATTCGATCGGCGGCTAGCGATCCGACGCAGCTGCGATGCCCACAGCACCAGGTCCGTGGGGCGGTCTTCGGGACGTGACGCCAACAGGGCCGAGAGGTGGTCGGCCACCGCGCCTGGATCGCGGAACCGGGCGATGTCCGGAGACGCGAGGAGTCGCTCGCGAGCAGCTCCTGCGCCGTCGAGCAAGGGGGGATCGCCGGTGAAGCACCAGTGCGCCACCGCACCCAGTCCCCAGACGTCCACCGCAGGTCGGTTCGCCGCGGCGGTGCCGGCGAGGACCTCCGGAGCTCTCCATCGGTAGGTCCCGACCCCTTGGGTGACGTCGATCGGTTCCGCCGCACGAGCCACTCCGAAGTCGACGAGCACGGCCGCGCCGTCGGTTCGGATGCGCACGTTGGACGGCTTCACGTCGCGGTGAACCATCCCCTCAGGTGCGTCTGGTCGGCTCCGGTGGAACACCGACAGCGCATCCGCGAGCTCAGCGATCCAGAGGCCACGCTGGTACGGAGAGGCCGAGTCGACGACGCGATCGAGCGGGGAGCCCTCGATCCACTCGGCGACGCTGTAGAGCATGCCGAGTTCGCCTTCCTCACCGAGTCCGACGTCGTCGCCGGTGTGGCGATCGTCGTGCAACGCGGTTCCGACGAAGGACTCGAGCTGCAACATCAGGTGGGGGTGGGCGACACCGGAGAGCAGATCGGCGCGCTGGCGGACCTGGTCGAAATCCGCCATGGGGACGGCCGAGAGCAGCTTCAGGGCAACGATGCGGTCGGTCCCGCAGTGCCTCGCCCGGTAGACGAGCCCCTCACCACCGATCTGCGCCAAGTCGAGGTTCTCGTCGCTCACCTCGTAGCGAGCAGGATCCTCCGCCGGCCCGGTCACGTAGACCCTCCCCGACGCCGAGACCGACGGCGATGGTCCGGTGTGTTGCGGACCAGCGGGCCCGTCCGTCACAGGAGCTTGTGGAGTCGGATGGCCTGGCACACTGCGACCCGCTTGTCGGCGACGTCGGGCATCGGGACCCCCGCAGCGAACAGCGAGGACCACACCGAGTACAGGACCTCCCTCGCAGAGTTCTGGTGGCAGTCCAGCGATGCCGCGACTTCGCGATGCGTTGCCGGCTCGAGACGCCCGCGGCGGAGCGGATCGAGGTAGGCCTCGACCACCCGCCGCTGCGCCTCGGTCAAGGTCAGCTGATGCGTGACTGTCGGGTCGTCCGTCGTCGGATGGGTTCGTTCTTCAAGGTCGGGGGCCAGGACGACATCGAGCGGCCACGAGCGAAGCTGGCCGTGCACGGTCACCCGGAACTCGGACTCCGACGGCGCGAAACCATCGCCCGTGGCGACGAGCACTGGCGGTCGACCGGCCGCCGAGACCTCCAACGCCGAACGACCGGGCTGGTTCGTCGCCTCGATGAAGACACGGCCACCGGCCACGATGAGGCGCCCGGCGCTGCGCGGCACCCCTGTGTCGGCGATCGGCGCATGGGCGAATCGGATCGGGCAGGTGCCGGCCCTCCCGAACTCCGCGACGTCGCCGTCCGCGAGGACGACCGACTCGATGCCGTGCGGCGCATCGAAGGTCACCGCGACGCGTCCGGTGACAGCCAGCCTGTCGAACTCCCCCACGCCGCCAGCGTAGTGATCGCCGTCACTCCCGTGGACCGGCACCCCTGCCGGTGGTCACGCCCGGCGAGGTCGTCGATGGTGTCTGCAGCCCGCTGGAGGAGGTCCAGGTCACGGGTCCGACCCGGCGGTTGAAGGCATCGGCGGGAGGGGGAGGTCCACATGTCCACCAGACGAATCGTAGAAATGCTCGTCGCGTGCATCGCAGTGACCGGAGTGGGCGCGGGATGCGCCCCGACTCCAGCACACTCCGACGTGGTGTTGTGCGATCGAGGCTCGGCCGTCGTCGAGGTGACACCCGGCATCCGGTTCGAGTCTGGTCCCAACGACCTGGCACTCTCAGCGCCGACCGAGACCGTCGCCTGCTACGACTACACGGGATCGGGAGTGACCACCGCTCGCTTCGACCAGCTCGAAGTGTCGTTCCCCTCGATCAGCTGCGCCGGTGGTCCCGGAGTCAACGGGGCGGGTTCGGCGGTGATCTCGTGGTCGGACGGATCCACGTCGCAGGCGGATCTGTCGATCGAGCTGGACGGGATGCTGAGCGGAACCATCGACCTGGTCGTGACCAGCGGCAACTTCGAGGGGTATCGAGGTGAGGTGGAGCTGCTGGCATCGCCCGCGGCGGGTGATTGCCTGCTCGGCATCACCGCCGAGCAGGTGGACCTCGGGTGGGTCTTCCTCGTCGCGACCTGACAACGCCCCGTCAGCAGCGACGATCGGCAGGGCCTCCACCCCACTCGGAGGCCCTGCCGTCGCGTTCGGTCTGTGGCAGGGCCTGACGCGGCCGCTGGATAGATTGCGGAGATGGCGAAGCGTCCCGCGACTCCCGATGCTCGCTCGACGAGGCCATCTGCGGACCCGACCCGGGATCGGATCGTCGCCGCCGCGGCCGAGCTGTTCGCGGACCGCTCGTTTGAAGGGGCGACCACGCGGGAGATAGCGGCCCGTGCCGGGGTGACCCAGCCACTGCTCAACTACCACTACACGTCGAAGGACGCGTTGTGGCGAGCAGCGGTCGATTCGCTCTTCCGAGCGCTCGGTGAGTCGATGGCAGCCCAACTCGATCAGCTGGGGGACCTCGACGACCTGTCCCGGGCGAAGCTCCAGGTCCGCGAGTTCGTCACCTTCTCCGCCCGTCACCCGCAGCTGCACCGCATCATCACCCAGGAGTCCAAAGCTGACAGCGCCCGCATGGACTACCTGGTCGAACGACACGTCCGCCCGCTGTACGACGTCACCGTCTCCATGTTCGAGACCCTCGTGGCCGACGGTCTGATCGCCCCGATCCCGCCGGCTCACCTCTACTACGTCCTCACCGGGGCGGCACCGACGATGTTCGTGCTCGGGCCCGAGTGTCGCCGCCTGACGGGTCTCGACCCCGAAGCCGCCGAGGTGATCGAGGCGCACGCCGACGCGGTCTGCACGCTCATCTTCGGCGCGGACTGATCAGCAGGCGCGACCGCGCCCGACACCATCCCGGATCACGGCGGCAGCAGGGTCGCGCCGTCGTCCGCGCGCGACGGTTGACAAAGCCTGATCAACTGATCAGGCTTGTGGGGGCGACGTCCGTGGCGAGCGCGGACGGTTCCGGCGACGGACGACGGGGTCGATGGTGCTGCGAGTGGCGAGGGTGGGAGCGTGAGCGTCGCCGGCAAGCTCGACGTGCACGCGCACTACCTGCCCGAGCCGTATCGCGACCTGCTCGAGCAGGTAGGCCACAACCGGCCGGACGGCATGGCCCAGATTCCGACCTGGTCGCCCGACGCGCACCTCGAGCTGATGGACCGGCTCGGCATCGCCACGTCGCTGCTGTCGGTCTCCACACCGGGAGTGCACGTGGCCGAGCACGTGTCGGCGGCCGAGGTCGCAGCGCAGGTCAACGACATCGGGCGACGCACGGTCGTCGACCACCCCGGCCGCTTCGGTCTGCTTGCCTCACTCCCGCTGCCTGATGTCGATGCCGCCATCGCCGAGATCCGTCGCTGCGTCGACGAGCTCCACGTCGACGGGTTCATCCTGTTGACCAACGTCGCGGGCACCTACTCGGCGACCCGGAGTGGGAGCCCGTGCTCGACGAGCTCGACCGGCACCATGCCAGGGTGCTCGTCCATCCGACGTCACCCGTCTGCTGGGAGCACACCTCGCTCGGACGCCCTCGACCGATGCTCGAGTTCCTCTTCGACACCACCCGCACGGTGGTGAACCTGGTGCTCAACGGCTCGATCGCCCGGCACCCGAACCTGCGGCTGATCATCCCCCACGCGGGCGCGACGCTCCCCGTCATCGCCGACCGGGTCGCGCTGTTCTCGCTGGCCCTGGATGTCGACCCGTCGGCCGACGTGCTGCGCGACCTCGCGGGCCTGCACTTCGACCTCTCGGGCACGCCGCTCCCACGACAGCTGCCGGCGCTGCTCGGAATCACCTCGCCAGCTCACCTGCACTTCGGCAGCGACTACCCGTTCACGCCCGACTTCGTCGCAGCGATCGCCACCGAGCAACTCGACACCGCCCGACTCGATGCTGCGGGCGAACCCGCTGGTTCGCTCGTCGAGTCGCTGCGGGCCAACACCCTCGCCCTGTTCCCGAGCCTCGCCGGCCGGGTCTGAACCCCCTGCCCCCGACCCTTTCCGAGAGGAACGCACATGGACCACCATCTCGAGCTCGCCTATCTGGTGGTCGAGGTCCCGGAGCCGGCCACACTCAGTCCGGTGTTCGCCGACGTGATCGGTCTGGTCCCGGGTGCACCTGCTGGCGCCGACCTCTCGTGGCGAAACGACGACCGTGCCCAGCGGATCGTGGTGCAGGCCGGGCCGGCGAACGACGCGGTCGTCGTAGGGTTCGAGGCGGCCGATGACGCGTCGTTCGACGCGCTCGTCGAGCGACTCGGGCACCTCGGTGCAACGGTGGAGGAAGGGTCCGCCGACGAGCTGGCTCGCCGACGCGTCGATCGACTGGTCACCGTGAGGTCGCCGTGGGGCGTCGACGTCGACGTCGTGACGGAGCTCGACGCCGCATCCACTCCGTACGAGTCGCCGTCGATGCCGGGCGGCTTCCTCACCGACGGTGTCGGGTTCGGGCACGTCGTGTTCGCGACGACGGCGTTCGACGAGTCGGTCCGGTTCCTGACCGACGGCCTCGGGTTCGTGCAGTCGGATTGGCTGCTCATGGAGCTCGCACCCGGGATGGATCTCGAGGTGCGCTTCTTCCACTGCAACGCCCGTCACCACACCGTGGCACTGGCGAGGGCGCCCTTCGAGTTGCCCCAGACCCTGCACCACGTCATGTTCGAGACCAACGTCCGCGACGATGTGGGCGCGGCCTTCGACCGGGCATGGGCTGCTGAGCTGCCGATCCCGAACGGACTCGGCCGTCACGACAACGACGGCATGTTCAGCTTCTATCTGGAGACCCCGGCGGGTTTCCAGATCGAGGTCGGCCACGGTGCTCGTGTGGTCGACGAGGGCTGGGACGACGATCGCCGGTACGACCGGATCAGCGCCTGGGGCCATCAGCCGCTGAGGCAGTCGTGAGCGCGCCGGCCAGCGCCTCACCGACCGCCGACGCCGACGCCGACGTCGCGATCGTCGGAGCCGGCCCGGTCGGACTGACGCTCTCCGTGCTGCTCGCCCAACGCGGGCACTCGGTCATCGTGTTCGAACGCTGGCCCGAGCCCTACCGCCTGCCGCGGGCGGTGCACTTCGACGACGAGGTCGGACGCCTGCTCCAGTCGTGTGGCATCGGCGACGAGCTCCGAACGGTGTCCGAGCCGGCAGAGGTCTACGAGTGGCGCAACGGCGCAGGCACGACGCTGCTGCGCTTCGGCCGGATCGGCACCGGTCCGTCCGGCTGGCCCTTCTCGTCGATGTTCTGCCAGCCGGAGCTCGAGGCGACGATCGAGGCGAGGGCGGACGAGCTGCCCGGCATCACGATCCGCCGGGGTGTGGTCGTCGATGCGCTGACCCAGCACGACGATCACGTCACACTCGGCTGCTCCTCGGGCAGCGGCGATCGGTCCACCGCCTCGGCCAGCTACGTGGTCGGATGCGACGGGGCGAACTCGACCGTGCGCGACCTGCTCGGGATCGGCATCGACGACCGTGGGTTCTTCTACGACTGGCTGATCGTCGACGTGATCCTCGACGAGCCGCGGGAGTTCGATCCGATCAACCTGCAGATCTGCGATCCGGAACGTCCGACGACGGTCGTGTCCGGCGGGCCGGGTCGGCGGCGCTGGGAGTTCATGCGGCTGCCGGAGGAGTCGATCGAGTCCCTCGGCGAGGAGGCACGAGCCTGGGAGCTACTCGAACCGTGGGACGTGCACCCCGGTAACACCCGGCTCGAACGCCACGCCGTCTACACGTTCCAGGCCAGGGTGGCGCAGCGCTGGCAGGACGACCGGGTGCTGCTCGCCGGTGACGCCGCCCACCTGATGCCGCCGTTCGCCGGCCAGGGCATGTGCGCCGGGATCCGTGACGCCGCCAACCTGGCGTGGAAACTGGACTCGGTCCTCGGCGGTCGCGCCGCACCGTCGCTGCTGGCGACCTACGAACAGGAGCGCCGCCCGGGCGCGGAGCTCGCGATCGAGATGTCGATCGAGCTCGGCAAGGTGATCTGCGTGGCCGACCCGGACGAGGCCGCCGACCGCGACGAGGCCATGGCGGCCGCCGTCACCGGTGAGCTCTCCGAGGTGCCGGGGCAGCCGGGTCTGGCCACGGGGTTCGTGCACCCGGACTCGCCGTTGGCGGGCGAGCAGTTCCCGCAGTTCGACGTCGACGGTCGCCCCTTCGACGACGTGCACGGCGCCGGATGGCGCCTGGTCGGCACCGACGCGGCGGAGCTCGATCAGGAGCTGACCGACTGGTTCGCCGCCCTCGGCGGAGCGGTCGTCACCGGTGGCGGACCGGAGCTCTCGGCGTGGTTCGACCTCCATGGTGTGCGCTGGGCGCTGCAGCGTCCCGACTTCCACCTGTACGGCACCGCGACCGATGCGGTCGGAGCGGCGGCGCTGCTCGCACACCTCCGTGCTCACCTCGTCGCCGGACCCGCTCATGCGGCGCCGGCCGAGACCACATCGGGATCGGCATGACCCCGTACCCCCGCTGATCGACGATTGCACCGAGGAGAACGATGGCAGCCTTCGCCCGGCGGTTCGGACCGCACGCACCCAAGGACACCTACGTGCCGCACGCCCACGACGAGGAGGTCGTCGATCTGGGTGAGGTCGAGCTCAACCACGTCACCGTCGGCGACCCCGCCTCGCCGGCGCTGCTGCTGATCCCAGGGCAGACCGAGTCGTGGTGGGGCTACGAGGCCGCGCTCCCGCTGCTCGCGGAGCACTTCCAGGCCCACGCCGTCGACCTGCGCGGACAAGGTCGGTCGACGAGGACGCCGGGCCGCTACACGTTGGACCTCATCGGTGGCGACCTGGTGCGCTTCATCGACGAGGTCATCGGTCGGCCGACGATCGTCGCCAAGCTGTCCTCGGGAGGTGTCGCCGCAGCGTGGCTGTCGGCCTACGCGAAACCCGGCCAGGTGCTCGGCGCCGGCGGCGAGGGACCTCCGCAGCAGCTCAAGGAGTACGACCCCGAGTGGGGGCGGGCCTTCTGGGAGGGCACGTTCTACGGCTCGTGCGATCACGAGCGGATGCTGCGCTCGGTGAAGGTGCCGGTGCTCTTCTCCCACCACTTCCGCGTGATCGACGAGGCGACCGGCGCGCTCATGGGCGCCAGCTCGGATCTCCAGGCATCCCGCGTCCGCCAACTCGTCGAGGCCGCCGGACAGTCCTTCACCTACGTCGACCTGCCGGCCCAGCCGCACCCCCTGCACGGCGCCGATGCGCAGCTCTACGTCGACACGCTGGTCGACTGGGCGAAGGAGCTCGTACCCGGTGGCATGTCATGAGGGCGTACCCGGCATGACGTCGACCACCGTCACCCTGACGGGCACCGGCGTGCCCCACCCGTCGCCGGGCCGTGCCGGCGCGGGCGTGCTCGTGCGTCACGGCGACGTCGCGCTCCAGTTCGACGCGGGGCGCGGCACCGTCCTGCGTCTGGCCGAGGCGGGTACCGCGCCGCACGAGTTGGACGCGGTCTTCCTCACCCACGTGCACAGCGACCACGTCGTCGACCTGGCGGACCTCGTGATGACCCGATGGGTCCAGGGCACGCTGCACCCGAGCGGCCCCCTTCAGGTCGTCGCCGTCGGAGGCGTGGCGACCCGGTTCGTCGAGCGCATGCTCGACCCCTACGACGACGACATCGACCTGCGCATCGAACACGTCCAGGACTATCGGCCCGAGATCGAGCTCCGACCGTTCACCGCGCCGCGCTCGCCGGCCGAGGTGTGGCACAGCGACGACGGCACCGTGCGCGTCGAGGCGGTGGTCGTCCACCACGAACCCGTGCCCGAGGCGGTCGCCTACCGGGTGAGCACCCCGGCGGGCGTGGTCGTCGTCTCGGGCGACACCCGTGTCTGCGACGAGGTCGCCGACCTCGCGTCGGCTGCGGACGTCCTCGTGCACGAAGCGTGTCGCACCTCGACGATGAAGGACCTCATCGCCGGCACGCCCTTCGAGCAGATCTTCGACTACCACGCCGACACCGTGGCGCTCGGCGGACTCGCCGAGTCCGCGGGCGTGGGCCATCTCGTGCTCACGCACCTGATCCCACCGCCGGCGGACGAGTCCGATGAGGCAGCCTTCGCGGAGGACGTGCGGCGAGGTGGCTACCGCGGCCGGCTCACCGTCGGCCGCGACCTGTTCACCGTCGAGCTCGGCTGACGACCGACGACCCCTTCCCACACCAGGAGCAAG
>JAFAFN010000445.1 GCA_023423475.1 Actinomycetes bacterium
CTGGTCGTGGGGCACCCGCAGGTCGGGCCGCCGGCCGACGCCTACGACGCGGCGTTCCTCGAGTCGCTCTTCTACGGGACGCCCATCGACCTCGACGACCTGCCGCCCGACGCGTCGGTGGTCGAGATGCCCCTGCCCGACCGACCGGGAGCCGGGCCCGAGGTCCTGGCGATGCTCGCACTCACCCCGAACGCATCCGTCGATCAGCTGGTCGACAGCGGTGGATGGAGCCGAGTGACCTTGATGGGCTGATGTTCCCGATCGTGGCGGTCGGGGGGACGCCGGCGTCGTGAGCTGTCACGATGTTCCCAGCGAGACCTCCGCTGGCGAGCGGAGCGAGACCACCCGGTGGCTGGCCGGGTGGCACGGACTTCCGGTGGCTGGGCCGGGGACAGGTGGGCGACATGAGCGATGTGACGATCGGATTCGGAGGGGTCGCGCGGCAGGTGAGCCGGCGGCGTCTGCAACTCGCCGCGGCGATCCTGATCCTCAACCTGCTCGACGTGATCACCACCAAGGGCGTGTTGGCTCGTGGCGGGATCGAGGCCAATCCGCTGATGGCCGAGCTGATGACCGGGACGGCCGCACCGCTGGGCGTCAAGGCGCTCGTGGCGGGCATCGCCGGCGCGCTGCTGCTGTGCTGCCCGCCGGAGTCGAAGCTCGCCGAGCGTGCGGCGGCGACGGTGGCAGGTCTCTACCTGGCGATCGTGGTGTGGAACACGGCGCTGCTCGTGCTGCTCGCCACCGGCGTCGCCTGAGCCTGTCGCCGCACGGACAGAAAAGTAGAACCTGTTGCAGTTTCGGCCTGACAGGTCGTCAACCACGGGGTTACGATCGGTTGGTGGGGCGACCTCACGCCACTCACCCTGTCCGGAGGCACCATGAGCGACACGACGAATCCCGCGTCGGGCACCGATCTCGACGACATCCCGAAGATCGTCTCGGTCGACGACCACATCATCGAGCCGCCGACCGTGTGGACCGATCGCATCCCCTCCAAGTACGCGGACGTCATGCCCCGCTCCATCCGGATGCGCGGCACGATGAACTTCGTCGGCGGCGTCTTCTCCTTCGAGGAGACCGATGACGGTGACGAGGCCGACTGGTGGCAGTACGAGGACGGCCGCTACCCGCTGACTCGACTCGAGTGCGCCGTCGGCTTCGACCGCTCCGAGGTCACCGTGAGCGGCATCACCTACGAGCAGATGCGCAAGGGCTGTTGGGACCCGAAGGCACGTCTCGAGGACATGGACGCCAACTGGACCGAGGCGTCGATGTCGTTCCCGTCGAGCTTCCCCCGCTTCTGCGGCCAGCGCTTCTACGAGGCCAAGGACAAGGTCCTCGCCGACCTGTGCGTGAAGGCCTACAACGACTGGCAGGTCGACGAGTGGTGCGGTGACTCCAACGGTCGCCTCATCCCCTGCATCATCGTGCAGCTGTGGGACCCGCAGCTCGCTGCCGCCGAGATCCGTCGCAACGCGGCGCGTGGGGTGCGCGGCATGACGTTCTCCGAGATCCCGCCGTACCTCGGCCTGCCGTCGATCCACGACGCGAGCGGCTACTGGGACCCGATGTTCGAGGCATGCGCCGAGACCGGCGTCGTGGTGAACATGCACATCGGCTCGTCCTCGAAGATGCCATCGACCTCGGCCGACGCTCCCGCCGCAGTCGGTTCGACCCTCACGTTCAACAACGCGATGGCGTCGATGACCGACTTCCTCTTCTCGGGGGTGCTCGAGCGCTTCCCGACCCTCAAGCTCGCCTACTCCGAGGGCCAGATCGGCTGGATCCCGTACATCCTCGAGCGCGCCGACAAGGTGTGGGACGAGAACCGGGCATGGGGTGGCTTCGGCGACAAGGTCCCGAACCCGCCGTCGACCTACTACTACCGCCAGATCTACGGCTGCTTCTTCGACGACGAGTACGGCCTCGACAACCTCGAGAAGGTCGGCGTCGGCAACATCTGCTTCGAGACGGACTACCCGCACTCGGACAGCACCTGGCCGCACTCGCGTGAGACCGCGCACAAGCTGATGGGCCACCTTCCCCGTGACGTCGTGAGCAAGCTCGTCCGCGGCAACGCGATCGACCTGCTCGGCCTGGACCTGGAGCGCTGAGCGTGTCGGACAGCACCTACCGCCTGACCATCGGCGGCGAGTCGGTCGAGGGTGCCTCGGGCACCTACGACATCATCAACCCGTCGACCGAAGAGGTCGCGGGACGCGCGCCCGAGGCGTCGGTCGAGCAGGCCAACGCCGCGGTCGATGCGGCGGCCGACGCCTTCGAGTCGTGGTCGCGGACCTCGCCAGAGGAGCGCGCCGAGCTGCTGAACCGCGCGGCCGACCTCATCGAGGAGCACCGCAAGGAGATCATCCCGGTCCTGCAGGCCGAGACCGGCGCGACGGCGAACACCGTCAAGTCCATGCAGTTCTTCCCGGCGACGGGTCGACTGCGGCGCTACGCCAAGGGTGCGCTGCGCTCGACGATCGACCCCCTGCCGCCCGCGGTCATGCCGACCACGCCCCTGGCACCCGGTGGGCTCATCTCGGCAGCGGTGAACCGTGCCCCTGTCGGCGTGGTCACTTGCATCACCTCGTACAACGTCCCGATGACGAACATGTCGGGCAAGATCGGCCCGGCGCTCGCCATGGGCAACACGGTCGTGGTCAAGCCGGCGCCGCAGGACCCGCTCGGCGTGCTGCGCATGGTCGAGCTGATGAACGAGGCGGGCTTCCCCCCGGGTGTCGTCAACGTCGTCACCGGCAAGGAGATCGCTCCGTCCGAGGCCGTCGTCGCCCACCCGCGCACCGACATGGTGTCCTTCACCGGTTCGACCGGCGTCGGCCAGCACATCGGCGCGGTGTGCGGCTCGCAGATGAAGCGCCAGCTGATGGAGCTCGGTGGCAAGGGCGCGTGCATCGTCTTCGACGACGCCGACCTCAAGGCGGCCATCGGCGGCATCTCGTCGGTGTGGGGTTTCCACTCCGGTCAGATCTGCACCTCGCCGACGCGGGTCATCGTGCAGCGGGGTGTGTACGACCACCTCGTCGGCGGTCTCCAGAAGGCCGCCGGCTACATGAAGGTCGGCGACCCGACCGAGCGCGAGACCGTCGTCGGTCCGGTCATCTCGGCGGCACACCGCGGACGCATCGAGGGCCTCATCGAGACCGGCGTGGCCGAGGGCGCCACGATCGCGCTGGGCGGCGAGCGTCCCGACATCGAGACCGGCTTCTACGTCGCTCCGACGCTGCTGGTGGACGTCACGAACTCCATGACCGTCGCCCGCGAGGAGTTCTTCGGGCCGGTCGTCGTGGCCATCCCCTTCGACGACGAGGACGAGGCCGTCGCACTCGCGAACGACAGCGAGTTCGGCCTGTACTCCTACGTCTTCTCGAAGGACACCGGCCGCGCATGGAACGTCGCCCGACGGCTCCGCTCCGGCAACGTCGGCATCAACACGCTGCAGCGCAACCACGAGGCGCCCTTCGGCGGGTTCAAGCAGTCCGACGTCGGCCGCGACGGCGGTGACTACGGGCTGGATGCGTACTCCGAGATCCAGTCCATCGTCTGGCCCGGCTGACCTTCTCACCTCTTCGACATCCGCTCCGTTCTCGTGGTGATCACCACGAGAACGGAGCGGATGTCGAAGTTTTCGAGAGTTCTTCGCGAAAAGTGTCAGATCCCGCGATGCGGGTGCTCTGGACCCCTGTACGGCGACGACGGGTCGCCGACAGAACCAAGGAGCAGCACATGTCGGAGACCACGAACACCCACCGCACCCACCGCACCAACATCGTCCGCACCGCCGGGCTCTTCCTCGTCGGCACCGCCGGCGCGCTGACGCTGACCGGCGGACTCGCCGGATCGGCCTCGGCCCTCACACCGGCACCGCAGCCGACCATGCCGATCGCCGAGGCGCCGGCCCAGCCGCAGCCCCCGATCGGTCCCGGCGTCATCGTCATGCCGGAGACCCCGGAGCCGCCGGCACCGCAGCCGAACCTGCCTGCCGGCCCGGACCAGATCGCCCAGCCGCTGCCCACGCCGGACCCGCATCCGGCGCCGCACCCCCAGGGTCCCGGCGATCTGGTCGACGCCGAGGACGAGCCCGGCCTGCCCGGTCCGGACGACTTCACCAACGGTGAGGACGATCCCGGCTTCGAGGGCCCGGACGACTTCACCAACGGCGAGGACGATCCCGGCTTCGACGGTCCGGACGACTTCACCAACGGCGAGCCCGACCCCTCCGATCCGACCGACCCCACCGATCCGACCGTGCCCGACACCTCCGTGCCCGAGGTGCTCGACGAGGTCGAGGAGTCCGAGGACGCCGCGGCGGCCTCGGTCGACACCCCCGAGTCCCTCGCCTTCACCGGGTCCGAGCTCGGTCTGGCTGGTGCAGGCGCCGTCCTGCTCGCCGCCGGTGGTGTCGCCGCAGCGATCGCCCGCCGCCGCAACGGCGCCGACGAGGCAGCTCGGGCCTGATCCCGGGTGCAAGACTCCCGACCGACGCAGGAGCACGCAGTGACGATGGATGGGTCGGTCGACATGGGAGCCGTCGGGGACGAGTCGCTGGTCGCGGCCGCCCTCGACGGCTCCCGTGCTGCACGGGCCGAGATCTACCAGCGCTACGCGGATCGGGTGCACACGATGTGCGTGCACATGCTCTCGGACCGCGACGAGGCGGCCGACGTCTGCGGCCAGGTGTTCCTGGTGGCCTTCGACCGTCTGGCCCAGCTGCGGGATCCGTCCCGGTTGCGGCCCTGGCTCTTCTCGATCGCGAGGCACGAGGTGTATCGGCGGACCCGACGTCGCCGCCGGGTCGAACTGGTCGGGGAGGTGGAACGGATGGATCACATCATGAGCACGAGCGGCACGAACGCCAGCGGGTCGCTGCTCGAGGACCCCGACGACCTGGCCGATGCAGCCACTGCCGCCGAGCTGGTCGCCGTCGTCCGCTCCGCCGCCGACGGACTCGACGACAAGGATCGGCTCGTCCTCGAGCTGCAGCTCCAGGAGCTCGACGGGGACGAGATGGCCGAGGCACTTGGCACGACCACGTCGACGGCCTATCAGCAGGTCCATCGGATGAAGGAGCGCTTCGAACGTTCCCTCGGCGCACTCCTGATCGCCCGGACCGGTCGTGCGGACTGCGACGAGCTCGACGAGCTGCTCGAGCAGTGGGACGGTCGATTCAGCGTGCTGTGGCGCAAGCGGGTGGCCCGCCACATCGACCGCTGCGAGGTGTGCGAGCGCCGCCGTTCGGCCCTGCCGGCCGCCGTGTTCGGCGGTGGAGGCGCCGCTGCGGTGCTGGCCGCTGCGGGTCCTGCCGGAGCGAGCACCGAGTTCCCCGCACCCGCGTCGGTGCGCGACCGCGTGCTCGGCAGCAGCGACGGCGTCGCAGTCGAACCCCCGAGGCCGACGGGCGGCACCCGGCGCACCGCGCTCCTGGTCGGCGCCGGCCTTGCCCTGCTGTTGATCGTGGCGGCGGTGCTCGTGGCCCTCGACGACGGAGGCGACGGCGACGAGATCGTGAGCGAGGACCAGACGACCACCGTGGCGCCGAGCAGCTCGACGACGACGTCGAGCTCCACCACCTCGACCTCGACGGTCCCCGGGAGCGCGCCGCCGGCGACCGCTCCGATCGCACCGACGGACACCACGGCCGGGCCGCCGCTCGTCGCTCCACCCGGTCCTGGCGCGGGCGACGTTCCCGTCGACGATCCCCAGGTGATCCCGCCGACCCCTCCGGTGCCCGAGCCGCCGAGGGTCGCACCGCCGGGCGTCGAGATCCTGGTGGCGCCGACGGCCCTGCACCATCCGACCCCCGGGTTCGACGACTGCGGTGCGAGCACGCACTTCGAGGTTCGCTCACCGGCTGACCGGGTGCACCTGCGGTGGCGCGCCGGTGCAGACTCGGGGCGCGTCGACCTGGTCCGGATCACCACCGGCGCGACGATCTGGCGCGGCGTGGTCGAACCGGCCGTCGGCGTCTCGGGTCCCGTGCGGGTCGAGGCGGTCGCGGAGATCCCCGGCGCGACCGGCGTCAGCGACGCCGTCGAGATCGTGCTGCAGCCCTGCCCGACCCCGGGCTGACCCCGGTCAGCGTCAGCTCGCGTACTCCCAGAGCCCGTCGTAGAACTCGTGCCGTCCGGTCACGCCGTCGAGGAGCTCGTGGCCCTCGCGTCGGTCGGCCCCGTCGTCGAGCCGTGACAGCCAGGTGCCGACCGCGACCGCGGCCTCGTCGGTCATGACGTGCTCGGAGTCGGTCTCGGCGTAGGTCAGGTCCAGCCCGAGCCCGGCCAGCAGCACGGCGCCCGCCCGCGACGACTCGATCGGGGCGAAGTGGTCGCGATGCGCGCTCACGAGGCAACACGGCCGGCCCGTGGCGGCGACCCGGTCGACCACGAACCCATCGAAGGCCGGCGGGAAGCTGCACACACCGAACGCAGCACCGGGTCGGTGCTCGATGCCCGCAGCGAGCAGCAGCGCGATGCCCAGTCCGCCACCCTGGCTGAACCCGCCGACGACGGTCCGTCCGAGATCGGCACCGAGCTCGGCGGCGAGTCGGCCCAGGAGTGCGTCGAGCGAGGCGACCGAGCTGCGGAACTGCCTGGCCGCGCCGTCGGGGTCGCTGTGCAACGCCCGGTGCCAGATCGCCCGACCCTTGCGTTCGAACGGAGCCCGGGGCACCACGACGGTGCACTCGCCCGCAGGGTCGATCAGCTCGAGTCGGCTGGTCAGGTCGTCGGACGGCAGGCCGTAGCCGTGCAGCAGCACCAGCAGCCGCGCCCCGCGTCCACGATCGACCAGCACCTCGGCCTCGAGATCGACGGGGAGTCCTGCGTCCATCCCCGGGAGACAACCACAGCGACACCTCGCCTGACCAGCGCGAACTGAAACCTGTTCTAGTCCTCGGCTACCGTTCGGGCCATGAAGGCAATCGTGTGGGACGGCGAGCAGGCAACGGTGCAGACGGACGTCGCGGTCCGTGACCTGCGAGCAGGTGAGGTGCGGGTCCGCATCGAGGCGGCGGGGCTGTGCCACAGCGACGTCTCGGTGCTCAACGGGACGATCATGTTCCCCCCGCCGGTCGTGCTCGGCCACGAGGGCGCCGGTGTCGTCACCCAGGTCTCGCCCGACGTCACCAACGTGAAGGTCGGCGACCACGTCGTGCTCTCGACGCTGGGCAACTGCGGTCAGTGCGCCTCGTGCGACACCGGCAAGCCGACGTTCTGCCGCCAGTCGCTCGGCAAGCTCTCCCGCCCCTTCACCCGGGGCGAGGGCGAGGACACCAAGAAGGTGTTCCAGTTCGCCAACCTCGGCGTCTTCTGCGAGGAGACCGTCGTCAAGGCGACCCAGGCCGTGAAGATCCCCGACGAGGTGCCGCTGACCTCGGCGTCGCTCATCGGCTGCGGCGTGCTGACCGGCGTCGGTGCCGTGTTCAACCGTGCCAAGGTCACCCACGGCCAGTCGGTCGTGGTGATCGGTGTCGGCGGCATCGGCCTCAACGTGATCCAGGGCGCGGCGCTGTCCGACGCCCTGCCGGTCATCGCGGTCGACACGAACCCCGGCAAGGAGGCCTTCGCGAAGGCCTTCGGTGCCACGCACTTCATCTGCCCCGACGGCCCCGACTTCGACCTGGTCGAGGCGGTCAAGGAGATCTGCCCCAACGGCGTCGACTACGTCTTCGAGTGCGTCGGCTCGACCGCCCTCATCAAGACCTCGACCGAGCTGCTCGACTGGGGCGGCACGCTCGTCATGCTCGGCGTGCCCAAGATGGGCTCCGAGGCCAGCTTCGTCGTCAACACGATGTACAACGACAAGACGATCATGGGCTGCCGCTACGGCTCGGCCCGGCCCCAGTACGACATCCCCCTCATGGTGAAGCTCTACCAGTCGGGTCGGCTCAAGCTCGACGAGCTCGTCTCGGCGACCTACCCGCTCGAGGACTTCCAGCTCGCGCTCGACGAGCTGCACGAGGGCAAGCTCGCCCGCGGCGTGCTCACCCTCGCCTGAACCGATGGGACTCCCCGAGGAACTGGTCCAGCTGGCCGGCCGCGTCTCGAACTGGGGACGCTGGGGCGACGACGACGAGCTCGGCTGCGGCAACCTGCTCACCGACGTCTCGGCCCGCCGCGGCGTCGACGCGGTGCAGAGCGGCCAGCGGGTCTCGCTCGCCGGTGACCTTCGTGCCGACGGCTTCCAGATCGGCCAGCCCGCGCGGCGCATCAACCCGTTCCTCACGGTGACCTCGCTCAACGAGCGCGACACCTTCGCCCCCGGGTTCTGGGCCGGCACCGACGACATCGTCACCATGTCGACCTGCGCGGCGACCCACATCGACGCGCTCAGCCACATCTCCTACGACGGGCTGCTCTACAACGACACCCCGGCAGCGGTCGTCACCGCGAGCGCCGGCGCGACGAAGCTGGGAGCCGAGAAGCTGCCCGACATCGTCACCCGTGGTGTGCTCATCGACCTGCCCCGTCTGAAGGGCGTCGAGGGGCTCGACCAGGTGCAGCCCGGTTACGCCGTCACCGGCGACGACCTGGACGAGGCCGTCGACGCAGCGGGCATCACCATCGAGTCGGGCGACGTGATCCTGCTGCGCACCGGCGAGATGCGGCACTACCGCGCGGGGGACCGCGATCGCTACGCGCTCGGCGACCAGTTCCGCCTGCCGGGCTTCTCGGTGCACTCGATCGAGTGGCTGCACCGCCACGACGTCGCCGGCGCCTTCAGCGACACCTACGCGTACGAGGCCTTCCCCCCGACGCAGAAGGACTGGTCGGACTGCCTCGCGGTCCACATGATCCAGCTGCGCGACATGGGGATGATCCAGGGCCAGAACTGGGACCTCGAGGACCTGGCCACCGCGTGTGCCGAGGCCGGCCGCTGGACGTTCCTGCTCAGCGCCGCGCCGGCCCGGATCGTCGGTGCCTCCTCGGCGCCGGTGGCACCGGTCGCGACCCTGTAGCAGCGCTCACTCTGCGAGCAGCACGCTCGCGGGCTCGGTGCGAGCCGCGCGGCGTGCTGGCCAGACCGCGAGGAGG
>JAFAFN010000457.1 GCA_023423475.1 Actinomycetes bacterium
GAAGTGGCGGGCGCCGATCCTCACGGTGATCGCGATCGTGGCGTCGCTGCCGATCTACTACGGCGTCGAGCAGCGGATGCTGCGCGTGAAGCTGCGCTTCGCTGCCGAGAAGGAGGTCCTCGACCTCAACACCGGCAAGATGATGAGCGTCGAGGCCGCCATGGCCATGGCCCGCGGCGACGTGAGTGCCGAAGAGGTCGAGGCCACCCCTGCGGACCTCGGCGACGACGACCCGGCGTCGGAGCATCGATGACGGCGGTCGACTCCGGGTCCGACGTCTTCATCTCGAAGGCGCCGAAGCTCGGCCTCGTCGGCGGTTTCGACGGCATGCGCGGCATCGGCGTGTGCATGGTGCTCGTCGGCCACGCGCTCTACGAGTACGTCGAGTCGTGGGTCACGATCGTCGACACCTTCTTCGTGCTGAGCGGCTTCCTGATCACCACGCTGCTGCTGCAGGAGACCCGGACCACGGGGTCGATCGACCTCAAGAAGTTCTACACACGTCGTGCCATCCGCCTCTTCCCGTCGGTGTGGCTCTTCGTCGGCGTGTGGCTCGTGATCTCGACGATCTCGACGATCGTGGGGTTCGAGCCCCTCAGCCTGCGCTACGTCGGCCAGGACGCCGCCGCCGCGGTGTTCTACGTGTACCACCTGTTCTTCCCGAACGGCCTCGCGGTGATCGAGCCCACCGTGCAGGAGCACCGCACGATGTGGCACCTCTGGACCCTCTCGGTCGAGGAGTGGTTCTACGCGGCCATCGCCGGCACCGTGCTCATCTGCGTGCGTCGCCGCTGGATCGTGCAGCTCGGCTCGCTCATGGTGGCGGCGTTCGTCGCCATCGGCGTCGCCCGCTGGTTCGCCTACACCGGGTTCTGGCAGGACGACGACGGCATGATCGCCGGTGTCCGCATGGCGCTCCTGCAGCGCCCCGACGCCCTCATGCTCGGTGTGGCGCTCGCCTGCGGCAACGCCTACCTGACCGAGGAGCGCATGGATCGGGTGCGCCGCCCGATGCTCGTCGCCTGCACCGTCGGCTTCGTCGTCTGGCTGGCGATGCTCAACCTCTCGAGCGGGCTGATCCGGAAGCTCGGCGGACCGTACTTCGACTACATGCCCTCGGGCCCCGAGGAGTTCACGCGGCCCCAGATGCTCGACACGATGTACTGGTTCCGGTTCGGGCACACCCTCGGCGCGCTCGGCTTCGCGCTGATCCTCGTGGGCCTGGTGCGATACCGGGACTGGTGGTTCACGAAGTTCCTCTCGTACCGGCACTTCCAGTGGCTCGGACGCATGAGCTACACGCTCTACGTCTGGCACGCGCTGCCCTTCCTGATCCTGATGGCCGTGCTCGGCGGGGCCGACGCGAGCCTCGGGATGCAGCTCTTCCGCACGCCGATCCTGATCGCCGCGGCCTTCGCGATCTCCCTTCCCGTCTATTACCTGGTCGAGCTCAGGGTCCTGCGCATGAAGCTGCGGTTCTCGAGCGAGAAGGAGGTGCTCGACCTGACCACCGGCAAGATGGTCCAGGTCGGCGACGAGGGGCAGATCACCGAACCCGACCGGACCCTCGACCCCGACCAGGAGAGCGACGCTCCCGGCGACGGAGGACCTGCCCGATGACGCCAGAACCCCTTCCGCCAGCACCCCTTCCGCCAGAACCCCTTCCGCCAGCACCCCGCATCGCTCCGGTGCCGCCCGAGGACTGGGACGACGACACGGCCGCGTTGCTCGGCGCCGTCGGGCCGCTCAACCTGTTCACCACGATGGCCAACCACCCGAAGCTGATGAAGCGGTGGCTGGTCTTCGGGGCGCACGTGCTGTCGAAGTCGACGCTGCCCGCCAGGGAGCGCGAGCTGGCGATCCTGCGGGTCGGATGGCGCTGCGGCTCCGACTACGAGTTCGGCCAGCACACCCTGATCGGTCGCGACGCGGGGTTGTCCGACGACGAGATCGTGCGCACCACCCACGACGGGCTCGACGGCTGGAGCGACGACGACGCGGCGCTGCTCGCCGCGGCCGACGAGCTGGTGGCGGAGCAGCGGATCTCCGATTCCACCTGGTCGCAGCTGTCGCAGCGCTGGTCGACCGAGCAGCTGATGGACATCGTCTTCACCGTCGGCCAGTACGTCACCGTGTGCATGGCGCTGCGCACCTTCGGGGTGCAGCGCGACGACGGCGTCCCCGGCTTCCCCGCATGACCACCTCTGGGGGCGCTCCCGACGAGGTCGATCACTCGCTGCCGCCGTCGGCGCGTCCTGCCGGATCCGGCCGCTTCCGGGGGAAGGTCGCGGTCGTCGTCGGCGGCGGGCAGACGCCGGGTGACCGGATCGGCAACGGACGTGCGGTGTCGTTGCTGCTCGCCCACGAGGGCGCATCGGTGCTCGTGGTCGATCGGGACGTCGACTCCGCCGAGGGGACCGTCGCCCTGATCGAGGCAGCCGGGGGCACTGCGACGGCGTTCCGCGCCGACATCACCTCCGAGGACGACTGCCGTGCCGTCCCGGCACGAGCCGTCGAACAGCTCGGCGGGATCGACGTGCTGGTCAACAACGTCGGCATCGGCACCGGTGACGCGGGTGCGACGAAGCTCACCGAGGACGCCTGGGACCTGATCCACGACGTGAACCTCAAGGGACCGTGGATGACGTGCAAGCACTCGCTGCCGGTCATGTCGGCGCACGGCGGGGGAGCGGTGGTCAACGTGTCCTCGATCGCGTCGGTGTGCTCGGTGCCGTTCCTGGCCTACAAGACGTCGAAGGCGGGTCTGAACGCCCTCACCCACCAGCTGGCGATGTCGGGTGCGTCACGCAACATCCGGGTCAACGCGGTGCTGCCAGGGCTGATGGACACCCCGATGGCGATCGAGACGATGGCCGAGGCCACCGGCATCGACCGTGCCGAGCTGCGCAGCGCTCGCGATTCGCTCGTCCCCTTCGGTCAGAAGATGGGCACGGCGTGGGACGTCGCCAACGCGGTGGCCTTTCTCGCGTCCGACGACGCCCGGTTCGTCACCGGCGTGCTGCTGCCCGTCGACGGCGGCCAGCACGCTCGCATCGGCTGACGTTCAGCCCGTCGGCCCGGCGGCGGGTCGGTGCGCGATGAGGAACTGGTCCGCCACCCGGTCCGCGAACCGCTCGTCCACCGGCACGGTCTCGAACAGCCCGGCCAGGAGCAGCGGACCCACCAGCAGCGCGAGCGCCGCTTCGGCGTCGTCCACCACGACGGGGTCGAGCGCGCCCGCCTCGACGCAGCGGCGCAACAGCTGCTCGCCGACGTCGAACTGCTGCCCCTCGATCTCGTCCTGGACGCCTGCGACGGGAGCATGCTGCAGCTTGAGCAGCAGCAGTGCAGGGATCATCCGACGCCAGCTCGGATCGTTGAGGTTCTCGGCCAACTGACGGGTGAGGTCCCGCACCGCGTCGTCGGGGGAGAGCGACGGATCGGGCTCCTCGATCTGGGGTGCGCAGTTGTCGAACACGGCGGCGACCAGCTCGTCCCGTGTGGCCCAGTGCCGGTACACGGTCGACTTCGCCACACCGGAGCGTGCGACCACGCCGTCGACGGTCAACGCCTCGGGCCCGCCCTCGACGAGCAGCTCGGTGGCGGCGGCCATCACCGCGGCGTGGGTCTTCGCGATTCTCGGGTCCATGGTGCGCTCTCGACGGTAGCTGTGACTCGTGTCGCTTCCCGAAGGGTTGAGTCTCGACTCGGAGTAATCGTACGCTACCGTCTCGTATCGTAAAGCTCAAACACCCCCCGGATCGGACAACGATGACCGAACACGAAGCAGACCTCACCTATGCGGACGCCCCGCCCGACGACGGTGTCGACGACCCCAAGCAGCGCACCCGCATCCTGGTGGCGATGTGCGTGGCGCTGGTCGCCGTGGTCGCCTCGGTCTCGGGCCTGAACGTCGCCCAGCAGCAGCTCGCCGTCGAGCTGGGCGCCAGTCAGAGCCAGCTGCTCTGGATCATCAACGGCTACACGATCGCCCTCGCCGCGCTGCTCATGCCCGTCGGGGCCATCGGTGACCGGTTCGGCCGCAAGAAGGTGCTCGTCACCGGCCTGGCGCTGTTCGTCGCCTCGAACCTCGGCGCCGCGTTCGCCTCGTCGGTCTCGATGCTCATCGGCTTCCGGGTGCTCGGCGGCGTCGCTGCGGCGATGATCATGCCGGTCACCCTGTCGGTGATCACCTCGAGCTTCCCGGCCGAGGACCGGGACCGGGCCATCGGCGTCTGGGCGGGCTTCGCCGGTGCCGGCGGCATCATCGGACTCTTCACCTCGTCGCTCGTCATCGACAACTTCACCTGGCCGTGGGTCTTCGCACTGCCCGTCGTGATGGCTGCGATCGCACTGGCCATGACGCTCGTGTCGGTGCCGCACTCCAGCGAGCACCACGAGGGCCGTTTCGACACCGTCGGCTCCGTGCTCTCGGCGATCGCCGTCGGTGCGCTCGTGCTCGGCATCCACGAAGGCCCCGAGGCCGGCTGGACCGCACCCATCACGCTGGTCGCGATCGTGGTCGGTCTTGCCGCGGCGATCGGGTTCGCGCTCTGGGAGCTCCGCCAGGAGCACCCGCTGCTCGATCTTCGGGTCTTCCGCAATCGGATGCTCGCATCGGGTTCGTTCGCCCTGCTCGTGACCTTCGCCGTGATGACGGGACTGTTCCTCGTCGTCGTGCAGTACCTCATGGTCGTGCTCGGCTACTCGGCGATCGGCGCCGCAGCGGGCCTCATCCCGCTGGCGCTGCTGATGATGCCGCTCTCCGCGATCGCGCCACTGATCGCACGCCGTGTGGGCATGCGGGTGATGTTCGTGGGCGGCAGCGGGCTCATCGCCGCTGGGCTCGCCACGATGGCCGCCATGGCGAGCATCGACGGCGGCTACCTGTCGGTCCTGCCCGGCATGTTGATCATGGCCGTCGGCGTCGGTCTCATCATGACCCCGGGCACGACCGCCATCACGGCGTCGCTCCCGCCCGAGGAGCAGGGCGTCGCCTCGGCGCTGAACGACACGGTGCGTGAGTTCGGTGCAGCGGTCGGCGTGGCGCTGCTGGGCAGCGTCATGAGCGCCGGCTACTCCTCGGCGGTGTCTGCCTCGACCGGCGCGCTGCCGCCCGAGGCCGCACACGCGGTCGAGGAAGGCATCGGCGGCGCGGTCGGCGTGTCGATGCAGATGGCCGACGAAGGGTTCGCCGAGCCGGCGGCACAGCTCATGGATGCCGCCAAGTCCGCGTTCCTGGACGGCTGGACCGGTTCGATGTGGGTCAGCGCCGGCATCGCCCTGCTCGTCGCCGTCGTGAGTGCCTTCTGGACCCCCAGCCGGGCACACGAACACGCGTCGGCCGCCGTCGTCGACGAGGCCGTCGTGGCCTGATCGCGGTAGAGCCTGATCGCGGCGGGGCCGGACGCGACGGAGCCCCGGGCGTGGCCCGGGGCTCCGATCGGTGACTCGTACGTGCGTCGAGCTCAGCTCAGCGTCTCGAGCAGCTTCTTGAGCTCGCCGGAGGGGTCCTCGGGCACGATGTAACCGGTCTCGTCACGGATCTGGTCGAAGTGGTCACGCACGTCCTCGGCGCTGTGACCCTCGCCGTACCAGCCCGGGGTGAGCCCGATGAAGTAGCGGGCGACGATGCCGCCGGCGACGGAGTAGACCTCGCCGTTGACGGGGCAGTCCTCGTGGGCGAGGTACGTCACCGTCGGGGTGACCTCGGACGGCTCGAGCTTGTCGCCGAGCGGCCCGAGCAGGTCCTCGGTCATGCGGGTCTTCGCGACGGGGGCGATGGCGTTGGCCTTGATGCCCTTGGACTTGCCCTCGTTGGCGAGCACGCGGGTGAAGCCGACGATGCCGAGCTTGGCGGCGCCGTAGTTGCTCTGGCCGAAGTTGCCCAGCAGGCCCGAGTTCGAGCTGGTGTTCACGATGCGGCCGTAGCCCTTCTCACGCATGATCAGCCAGGCCGGCTGGGTCACGTAGAAGGCGCCGAGCAGGTGCACGGCGATGACCGGCTCGAGCAGCTCGGGGGTCAGGTTATGGAACGTCTTGTCGCGCAGGATGCCGGCGTTGTTGATGACGATGTCGACGGTGTCGAACGCGTCGACAGCGGTCTGCACGATGGCGGCGCCGCCCTCGGGCGTGGCGACCGAGTTGTGGTCCGCGACGGCCTCGCCGCCGTTGGCGACGATCTCGTCGACGACCAGCTGCGCGGCCGAGGCGTTGTCGCCGACGCCGTCGACGGAGCCGCCGAGATCGTTGACGACGACGCGAGCGCCGCGGCGGGCGAGCTCGAGCGCGTGCGACTTGCCGAGGCCGCCGCCGGCGCCGGTGACGATCGCGACCTTGCCGTCGAATACCAGGTCAGACATGTGGTCCCCTTGATGCAGAAGTGGGTGGGCGTGTCGCGCTCACGGTGGACGCACCCCCGGTCCTCGACACGGGCAACAAGTTACCGACGGGTCAGCGGTGCGACGAATCTGTCAGTGCTGGTCCCACCAGCGCTGGCGGTAGGGCGCCAGGGCATCGGCGATCGGGGTCGGGCGGGGCAGTCCGCGCTCGCGGCCGAGCAGTGCCAGACCGCCGCCGACGAGCAGGAGCCCACCGAGCGCCAGCACGATGCCGCGTTCCCAGGGTCCGGTCATGGGCAGCTCGGCGTCGAGGATCTCGATGTTCAGGGACTCCGGGGGCGGCGGGGGAGCCGGGACCTCGGTGTCGGCCGCGGACGCCGCGCAGTCGGGGCGGTCCGCACCGCCGCAGTGCACCAGTCCGGCGACGGGTCCGTCGCAGCCGCCGGCGGAGCCCGTGGCGACCACCGTGCCGTCGATGTCGATCTCGATGTCGCTCCCGCTCGCCTCCTGGCCCGGTCGTCCCGGGAGCTCGATCGTCCGCTGGAGCTCCCGGTCCGAGGTCATCTCGGAGCGGTTCACGATCACGCCGTCCAGCCGGGTCTGCACGATCCGGGTGGTCGCGTCGTCGGTGTTGGCCATCACGACCAGGTGGTGTGCGTCGCAGCGTTCGAGCACGACGGCGGACGGGCCGGACCGGTCACACGCCGACCGGAACGTCCGGTCGGCCAGCTCGATGTCGCCGTTGCGGACCTCGACGAGCGTCGGCCGACGGTCGAGCAGCGGCACCAGCAGCTGTGCCGACCCGCCCGGCTCGACGTCGAGTCGGCGGACCTCGACGCGGTCGACGAGCACATCTGCTGCCGCTGGCTCGCTGCCCATGTTGACCACGTCGACCCGCACGCCACCCGCAGCGCAGTCCTCCTGCAGATCGAGATCGAGGTCCTGCTGGGCACAGACCTCCGGGACCGAGGCGGTCGCGACACGGGGTTCACCGGGAGGGCTGCCGTCGCCCCAGTCGGCCCGGGGCACGACACGCAGCTCGGCGCGGTCGGATCCATCCGGCAGCGAGAAGCTCCCGCTGAAGACGAAGTCGTCATCGGGGCCGAAGGAGCCCTGACCCGTCGGCTCCCAGCCGTCGTCGCCGCTGCCGGGTTCGCGGCGCTCGACCACGACGTCGCTGTTGCTGCGCTCCGCGTCGGTGCCGTCCTCCGACGCGGACGCCGTCCACTCGACCACCCGGTCACAGCCGGCATCCGCGCTCAGGCGGCCGTAGGTCGCACCGGCGCCCGGCGCTACGACGGCGAACAGGACGCACGCGACACCGGCGAGGACGCACAGCCGTGCTCCCCACCGTCGTCGTGCTCCTGGCGTTCCCGCTGATCGCCGTCCCATGTCGACTCCCTCCCACCGGGGTCGGTCTCGCTCAGGCGTCGATGCCCAGCTCGTCGATCGCGTGCTGCTTGAGTCGCTTGTAGTCGACCTTCGCGTTCGGGGCCCTGCCGATCGTGTCGATGAAGAGGATCGTCTTGGGTGCCTTGTAGGGGGCGAGGGTGCCCTTGACGTGCTCGATGAGCGCCGCAGGGTCGAGGCTCTCGCCCGGAGCGAGCTCCACGACGCCGGTGATGGCCTCGCCGAACTTCTCGTCGGGCACGCCCACGACCACGGCGTCGCGCACGAGCTCGTGGGTCTTGAGCACCTCCTCGACCTCTTCGGGGAAGACCTTCTCGCCGCCGGTGTTGATGCAGACCGAACCGCGTCCCAGCAGCGTGATCGTGCCGTCGGCCTCGACCGTGGCGTAGTCGCCCGGGATCGAGTAGCGCTTGCCGTCGCGCTCGATGAAGGTCGCCGCCGTCTTCTCCGGGTCCTTGTAGTAGCCGAGGGGCACGTGGCCCGGGATGGCCACCCGACCCTGCGCTCCCGATCCCGGTTGCACGTCGGAACCGTCGTCCGCGATGACCTTCACGTTCGAGCCGAGCGCGAAGTGAGCGGTCTTCTCCTCGGCGCCGGCGGCCGAGACCGAGGAGCCCATGCCGATGGCCTCGGAGGACGAGAACGAGTCGAGCAGCAGCATGCCGGGGTTGTGCCGCAGCAGGCCCTCCTTCGCCGCGGTCGACCACATGACACCCGACGAGGTGATGAGCACGAGGCTCGAGATGTCCCAGCGGTCCGGTTCGGCGTCGAGCGCCCGCACGATCGGCTTGGCGAACGCGTCGCCGACGATGGTCATCGCCCCGACCTTCTCGCGCTCGACGGTGTCGAGCAGCTCGGCGACGTCGAAGCTGCGGTCCTCCAACAGCACCACGGAGCCCGCCGCGCTGAGGTAGAGGTTGGCCGTGTACCAGCCGGTGCCGTGCATGAGCGGACACGCGGGAAGGCCCGGCGCTCCGGGTGCCGCGATCGCGTCGATCGTCGCGCCAGCGCCGATCTCCTCGGGATCCTGGAGGTACATCGGGTTCGCGACGCCGTGGACCGCTCGGATGAGGTCGTCCTGGCGCCACATCACGCCCTTGGGCATGCCGGTGGTGCCACCGGTGTAGATCATCGTGATGTCGTCACCGGAGCGGCCCCATGGAGCGACCACGCGCTCGGTCTCGGTGGCCACCGCGTCCTCGTAGGACTCGGCCCACTCGGGCTTCGGCCCGCTGCCGTCGTCCACCCAGAGCCAGTGGCGCACCTTGGGCAGCCGGTCGCGCACCGCGTCGACCCGCTCGGTGAAGGTGCCGTGGAACACGACGGCGATCGCGTCGGCGTTGTCCCACAGGTAGAGCAGCTCGTCGTCCAGGTACCGGTAGTTGGTGTTCACCGGGACCAGCCCGGCCTTGTACGAGGCGTAGGCGGTCTCCATGTACTCCGGGGCGTTGAACAGGTACATGGCGACCTTGTCCTGGTGCTCCGCTCCGCCGTCGAGCAAGTGACGGGCCAGGCCGTCCGCGCGCTGGTCGAACTCCTTCCACGAGGAGCGTCGGTCCCCCTGCACCTGTGCGGGTGCGTCGGGGAAGCGGTCTGCGATCCGCTCCCACAGCTCTGCGAAGTTCCAGCCGGCCATTCGGTTCCCCCTGCGTGACGAGTGGGGTCGAAGTGTAGGGCTCCTGGAGTGGGCGCGGTCCTACACTCCCGCGGTGGACTTCGAACTGCCGCCAGAGGACGACCCGCGGCGGCTCGCCGTGAGGGAGTGGCTCGCCGCCCATCCGGACCCGACGGGGCCCGAGCTCGCCGAGTCGGGCTACGTGGTGCCGCACTGGCCCCGACCCTGGGGACTCGACGCGGATCCGATCCACCAGCTCATCATCGACGACGAGCTGCGACGTGCTCGGGTCCGTCGCCCCTCGAACACCATCGGCATCGGTTGGGCCGGTCCGACGCTGTTGGCAGCGGGAACCGACGAGCAGAAGGACCGCCACCTCGGCCCGATCATCTCGGGTGAGGAGATCTGGTGCCAGCTGTTCTCCGAGCCGGGCTCCGGGTCCGACCTGGCGTCGCTGTCGACCACCGCGGTGCTCGACGGCGACGAGTGGGTCGTCAACGGGCAGAAGGTCTGGACCTCGCTCGCACACCACTCGAGCTACGGCATCCTCATCGCCAGGACCGATCCGGACGCCCCCAAGCAGCAGGGCATCTCGTACTTCATCTGCCCGATGGACGCGCCGGGCATCGAGATCCGTCCGATCATCGAGATGACCGGCGGACACACCTTCAACGAGGTGTTCCTGACCGACGTCCGACTGCCCGCGGCCAACCTGGTGGGCACCGCGAACGACGGCTGGCGCCTGGCCAAGGTGACGCTCTCGAACGAGCGGGTCTCGCTGTCCTCGGGTGGCGCGCTGTGGGGGATGGGGCCGACCGCCGAGGACCTGATCGACCTGGTCCGCGACGCCGGTGGCACCACCGATCCGATCATCCGCGACCGTCTCGCCGAGCTGCACATCGAGTCCGAGATCCTGCGCCTGATCCGTCTGCGCACCGTCACCGCCGCCATCCGCGGTGCCCAGCCCGGGCCCGAGGCCTCGGTCCGCAAGATCCTCGCCGACGAGCACGGCCAGCGGATCATGGAGTTGGCGGTCGACCTCGCAGGTCCCGGCGGGATGCTGAGCGACGCCCGCCCGCTCGGAGCCCCTCCGGCGCTGTGGAGCTACGGGTTCCTCTTCTCGCCCGCACTGACGGTCGGCGGCGGCACCGGCGACGTGCAGCGCAACATCGTCTCGGAACGTGTGCTCGGCCTGCCGCACGACGTCGACGTCGAACAGGGTCTCACGTGGTCGGAGACTCGGCGCAGCGCACACGGAGCACCGCGCTGAAGGTCCTCGTCACGGGGGGTGCCGGACTGGTCGCCGGCCACCTCGTGCGCTCGGCGCCGGCCTCGCACGACGTCGAGGTCACCTGGCACGTGCGCCCCGCGCCCCCTGGCGTGCCCGGTCACCGCGTCGATCTGACCGATCGAGGCGCCACCACGCGGCTCATCGCGACGTCGGCACCCGATGTGGTGGTGCACACCGCCTACTCGATGACCGATCGTGCTGCGATCGTGGACGCCACCGCGAACGTCGCCAGCGCCTGCGCTGCCGGCGGGGTCGAGCTCGTGCACCTGTCGACCGACGCGGTGTTCGGAGGCGACCGGCCGCCGTACGTCGAGACCGATCGTCCGGATCCGGTCAACGACTACGGCCGCTGGAAGGCCGAGGCGGAGTCGGCCGCCGTCGCCGTGGTCCCGGACGTCTGCATCACCCGGACGTCGTTGGTGGTCTCGCTCGAGCCTCCGGACCCCGCGACGGCCTGGCTGCTCGATGCCATCGAACGGGGCGAGCGTCCGACGCTGTTCACCGACGAGTGGCGGACGCCGATCCGTGCCGACGATCTCGCCGCGGCGATCTGGGAGTTGGTCGGTCTCGACCGAACGGAGCGGTCGGGCATCTGGCACCTCCCGGGCCCGGAAGTGCTGTCCCGCTGGCAGATCGGCGAGCGGATCATCGCCGGCTCGGGGCTCGGCGATTCCGTCGAGCTCGCACGGCAGGGCTCGATCGCCGATCACCCGACACCGCGCAGCGCGGACCTGACGCTGCGGAGCATCCGCCCGCCCTCAGGGACCGGACTCGGCCCGGTTCCCTGAACCGACTCACTGCATTCCCTTCAGGACGGCTGCCATTGGTACGGTGTCGCCCGATGGCGAAGCAGGACGACAACGACAACGTGTTCAAGGTCAGGGCCAAGGTCGTGGCAGCGGTCGACCTGCCGGGGGTCCCGGCCGGCACGCCCGGCAAGGTCACGCTGAAGAACGGCTTCCGTTGGACCCGGTACCGGGTCTACTTCGACAACGGCGAGGACATCGGATCGCTGGACGGCACGCAGCTGATGGCGCGCAAGGAGTGGGACAAGCGTCCCGCTCCGGCCACCGCGGGCTGAGCGCCGTCTTCCCGAGGCGCAGCACGCTCCGCCGCACCGAAATCGACACAGGGGGAATGACATGAAGCTCAGCATGCAGATCGGGTACGCAGGGGGATTCGCGGACTCGGTCGCCCAGGTCCAGGCGCTCGAGAAGGCCGGACTCGACATCGTCTACGTGGCCGAGGCCTACGGCTACGACGCCGTCAGCCTCATGGGCTACCTGGCGGCCAAGACCGAGACCGTGCAGATCGCCTCGGGCATCCTGCCGATCTACACCCGCACGCCGACGCTGCTGGCGATGACCGCCGCCGGTGTCGACGAGATCTCCGAGGGTCGTTGCATCCTCGGCCTCGGCGCCTCGGGCCCGCAGGTGATCGAGGGCTTCCACGGTGTCGCCTACGACGCGCCGATCCAGCGCACGCGGGAGATCATCGACATCTGCCGCGACGTGTGGAAGCGCGAGGCCCCGGTCGTGCACGACGGCAAGAAGTACCAGCTGCCGCTGCCCGCCGAGAAGGGCACCGGACTGGGCAAGCCGCTCAAGATCATCACCCACCCCCGTCGTCCCGACATCCCGATCCACGTCGCGTCGCTCGGACCCAAGAACGTGCAGCTCACCGCCGAGCTCGCGGACGGCTGGCTGCCGATCCTCTTCCACCCGGAGAAGGCCGAGGGCATCTGGGGCGAGGACCTCGCCGCCGGCTACGCCGCCCGCTCGGCCGACCTGGGCCCGATGGACATCATCGCCGGTGGTCTGCTCGCGATCGGCCCCGAGGAAGAGGTCGCTCCGATCCGTGACTTCTCGCGGTCGATGGTGGCGCTCTACGTCGGTGGCATGGGTGCTCGCGGCAAGAACTTCTACAACACGCTCTTCACCCGCTACGGCTACGAGGCCGAGGCGAAGGAGATCCAGGACCTCTACCTCGACGGCAAGAAGGGCGAGGCGGCCAAGGCCATCCCGGCCGACTTCCTCGCGGCGACGTCGCTGTGCGGCGACGAGGGCTACATCAAGGACCGCATCGCCGAGTACAAGGCTGCTGGAGTGACCGTGCTGAACGTGACGCCGGTCGCCAGCGACCTGCGGGGCCAGCAGGAGCTGATCGAGAAGGTCAAGGCCCTCGCCGAGTGACCTGACTGTTCAATGTGATTCGACGATGCCGCCCGGTGCACGCACCCGGCGGCATCGTCGCGTTCCGGGACCGAGCGGCGGGTGGCAGACGTCGCTAGTGTCCCGGGCGGGACGAGGAGGGTGTGGGGATGGTTCGACGTTCGCTGGTCCGTCTGGTCGCGTGCATGGCGGCGGGGGTGGTGCTCGCCTCGTGCGGGACTCCGCCGCCGACGTACTCGTCAGGCATCGTCGATCTGGGTTCGCTCGGCTCCTACGGCTGGTCGGGGAAGCCGCTGTCGATCTTCGGGAACATCTCCCACTACCAGCCGGGACCGGAGCACACCGTTCGCCTGCACGTCCTGGGCACGAACGACCCGTTCAGCTCGGGTGCGATCAGCATGACCCGCACCGGCCCCGGGGCCGACGCCCGGCTCCCGACGGTCGGTCATTACACCCAGGGCGACGACGGATGGGAGCTGAGGGTGATCCGCAGCTTCCAGCAGTACGAGATGACGTCGATCACGATCAGCGAGCTCTCCTACGGGCCTCCGGTGGACGAGTCACCGGACCCGTCCACGCCGGAGCTGTTCTACGGCGTGACCCATCTGCGCGCCACGTTCACCTTCGTGCTGCCCTCCGGTGAAGAGGTCGAAGGGTTCGCCCGCGTGAACTGAGTGTCAGCGCACCGCGTCGGCGCGTCCGAGCGCGGCCTCGGCCTCGCTGACGAACCGGGTGACGAGCTCGGCAGCCGGGACGAGTTCGTCGATGGCGCCGATGCCCTGACC